>NZ_JBLWVE010000003.1:0-201107 GCF_048268645.1 Brumimicrobium sp.
TACGGATTTTATCCAGCCTTGAATTGTATAAGCGTAGTCCATAGCTTGAACTTTACTGTGACCAATTTCTGTTCTGGCTAAAGGTCCGTGGTCGTAATAGAAGTATTTTGCATCTTGTTCATAGATTATTCCATCTTTTGAAGTAAAAACATTGGTAATTCTATTGTCGGCATCATAGTTATATTTATGCCTGAACTCGTCGGTTTCTCCTTTTTGGTAGATTACCTCATTAACGTTTCCACTTACTAAATCATAAGAATAACTTAGTTTTTTTATGGATTGGTTTAATCTGCACAAAGTTGTTAATTTTGGGAACTACAAATAAAATTTCAAAAAAGATGATCAAACAAGGAAAATCATATTCAAAAGACGGACATATCGCATTTATCGTAGGGAATGAATTCAAGACTGTAGAAGGCATTCCAACAATTGTTGAAGAACAAGCAAAGAAATTCATCGCTTCTGATGAAAAAACAGATTATATAAAATTAGGTGAACAATTTATTTTCTTTGTAAAGGAGAATGATGATTTGGAAAAAATGCGTGTGGCTGGATATGAAACTCGCACAAAGTTAAGCAAAGAAGCAAAAGAACTATTTATTTCTGGAAAAGGAGCTTCTGCTTTAGCACTTGCTGAAGGGTTAGCATTGTCTAATTACCAATTCTTAAAGTACTTCAAAGACGCAGATAAAAAGCGTTACCAATTGGAGAACATTACTTTACTGGATGCTTTCGAAGCCAAGGACATTATTCGTTTAAACAATACAACAAAAGCCGTTTATTGGTCAAGAGATATGGTGAATGAACCACTTTCTTACTTGACAGCACCACAGTTGGCCAAGGAAATAAAAGCATTTGAAAGCGTAGAAAACTTAACAGTTAAAGTCCTGGACAAAAAGAAAATAGAGGAGTTAAAAATGGGCGGACTTTTGGCTGTTAACCTTGGATCTATTGATGAACCCACATTTACTATTGTAGAATACAAGCCGAAAAATCCGAAGAATAAAAAACCGATTGTTTTGGTTGGAAAAGGGGTGGTTTACGATACTGGAGGAATGAGTTTAAAACCCACTGCAGGTTCTATGGATTCCATGAAAAGTGACATGGGAGGAGCAGCATGCATGGCAGGAGCAATTTATGCAGCAGCAATGAATGAATTAGATCTTCACCTTATTGCTTTGATTCCAGCTACGGATAACCGTCCGGGTGGAAATGCTTACGTTCCTGGTGATGTAATTACAATGTATGACGGAACAACAGTCGAAGTCTTAAACACAGACGCTGAAGGGCGAATGATTTTAGCAGATGCTCTCGCCTATTCCAATGAATTAGATCCTGAATTGGTCATTGACGCAGCCACATTAACAGGAGCGGCAGTTGCGGCAATTGGACAAAAAGCTTCTTGTGTTATGGGGAACGCCAAACAAGAAACCATTGATGCTTTGGTTAAATCGGGATATAATGTTCACGAAAGACTTGCGCAAATGCCATTTTGGGATGATTATGCGGAAGAAGTAAAGTCAGCAATTGCAGATTTAAAAAATCTTGGTGGAAAGTATGCTGGAAGTATTACAGCGGGTAAATTCTTAGAACACTTTGTGAAATCTCCTTACATTCACTTGGATATTGCAGGTCCTGCTTACTTGGATTCTGTTGACAACTACAAGGGGAAAGGCGGAACTGGTGTTGGAGTGAGGTTGTTGAATAATTTCTTTGAGAACTATTAGAGAATTACGAATTAGAGAATTACGAATTACGAATTAGGGAATTACGAATTGGGGAATTACGAATTACGAATTAGACAATTACGAATTAGACAATTACGAATTACGAATTAGGGAATTACGAATTAGAGAATTACGAATTGGTCGGTTACGAATAGGTTAAAGTAAATCAAATATTTAATTTTGTTCACCAGAATAAAATTTACTAGCAAAATTTGTGTTATTTTAAACCGATATAGATTCCAATAAGCGTGAAAGAAATTATAAAACAATTTAAAGATAAAAACCCTAAACCATTGTATTTGTTACATGGTGATGAGTCTTTTTATATCGATGAAATTACTGACGCAGCAAACAAGTACATCTTAGACGAAAGTGAACGTGATTTCAACTTAACTGTTTTATATGGAAAAGACGCTGATATGGGGCAACTTCAAGAGCAAGTGAAGCAGTATCCAATGATGGCTGAACGTCAATTGGTAATTGTAAAGGAAGCACAAGACATTAAAAGTTGGGGGGTAATGGAAGCTTATTTTGACAACCCATCCCCTACTACCGTTTTAATCCTTGCCCACAAACACAAGAAGGCTGATTCCAGAAAGAAGTTCTTTAAATCCATTAAGAAAAACGGAGTGATTTTCGAGAGTAAGAAGCTCTATGAAAATCAAGTTGATGGCTGGATCATAAACTATCTTAAAGGAAAAGGATATACCATCAATCAAAAAGCAACAATGCTCTTGGTTGAGTTTTTAGGAACAGACCTTGGAAAAATAGCAAAAGAACTCGAAAAACTAATGTTGGTACTTGAAAAAGGAACACAAATTAGCGAAGTTCATATCGAAGAGAACATTGGAATTTCTAAAGACTACAATGCTTTTGAATTAACAAATGCTTTGGCTTCTCGCGATATATTAAAAGCCAATAAAATCATTAATTATTTCGAGCAAAATCCGAAAGCAGCCCATATTACACAGCTAATTCCACTGTTATTTGGATTTCATGAACGATTGATGAAAGCACATTTTTCGAATGCGACTGACATCAACGGACTAATGTCTGCTTTGAAAATGAGTTATCCAGCAGCTAAAGAAGTCATGCAAGCCAAGCGAATTTACAATCCGAAGAAGATTGCGAAAAACATTGCTACGCTTCAAGAATACGATTTAAAAAGTAAAGGAATTAACCATGGTCCGGGAACGGATGCAGATTTACTCCGTGAATTAATTTACTTATTGATGCACTAATGAGAAGATTTTATATTGATATCGACGCTTTAGATCGGAATGAAGTTACCTTACCACCAGATGAATCAAAACACGCTGCGAAAGTATTGCGCATGTTACCAGGAGATCAAATGGAAATTGTAAACGGAACGGGCGTTGTTTTTACAGGAGAAATTACAGCTAGTGCTCCAAAGGCAGTGATCGTAAAGAAAATAGATTTTCACCAAGCAAAACAAGACGAGCATCATATTCACATTGCCATTGCACCGACTAAAAACAATGACCGATTTGAATGGTTTTTAGAAAAAGCTACTGAATTAGGCATTCATGAAATCACACCGATTTTATGTAAGAATGCTGAACGAAAAAAGATAAAACACGAGCGTTTTCAAAAGATTCTCGTCTCAGCCATGAAACAATCGAAGCGTTTATTTATTCCAAAGCTAAATGAACTTACATCAGTTGACGATTTTATCAAGGAACATCCGAATGGATTAATTGCACATTGTTACGAAGAAGAAGAGCGAAACACAACGATACAAAAGCAGTTACAATTAGATGCAAGCAAATGGACAGCACAAAACACACCTATTTTAATTGGTCCTGAAGGAGATTTCACCCTAAAAGAAGTCGAAAAAGCACTTAAAAATGGATATCAAGCCGTAACTTTGGGAAAAACCCGTTTACGAACAGAAACTGCGGGTGTTTATGCATGTATGAATGTTAAACTGTTTTTTGAAGAACGCTAGAATAATAAATATGAAATTCCTATTCATCATCTTTTCATTTTTGATTTTTCAATTTACTTTTGGTCAAGGCACTTATCAATTGGCAGTGTTAAAGTACAACGGAGGAGGAGACTATTATGCCAATCCAACCGCTGTACCCAACCTTGTGAAATTTGCCAATCAACAACTCAATGCCAACATCAGTACCGAAGTGCCTTATGTTGAAGTCGGTTCTCCTCTACTGTTCACCTATCCGTTTGTTCACATGACAGGACATGGGAACGTAGTTTTTTCGAATGCAGAACGTGAGAATTTGAGAAACTACTTAATCGGAGGAGGATTTTTACACATCGACGACAACTATGGAATGGACCAGTACATTCGTCCAGAATTGGAGAAGTTATTCCCTAACATCGACTTGGTAGAATTACCATTTGACCATCCTCTTTTTAATCAAAAATATAAGTTTCATGGCTTACCGAAAATTCATGAACACGATGGTGAACGTCCACAAGCGTTTGGTCTCATCATAGAAGGGAGGTTAGCCCTGCTGTACACTTACGAAACAGATTTAGGAGACGGTTGGGAAGACATCACAGTACACAACGATACGCAAGAGAATCATGAAAAAGCATTAAAAATGGGGCTTAACATTTTACAATTTGCTTTGATAAAAGGAGGTTTAGAATGAAAACAATGATAAAATATTTAACGCTTATCTATTTATTGTTCGCTTGTAACTCAATTGTCATAGGACAACAATTAAGCTATGAAGAACCGCCACGTCAAGAGAACACCTATTTGTTTGAAGTGCTCAATTATGACCGTCAGCCCAAACCTCCAACATACATTTACAATCGTATTTTACAAATTCATGAAAATGCAATGCCGCTATGGACAGCACAAGACAGTATGTTCTATGCTTATGAAAATGTTTATTTACAGAAGTTTGAATTGGCTTTAAGCGTTTTTTCACGATTAAACACCGACACCATTGCTGAACCTCACGCCAAATCATTGTACAGAACAACTTTATTTAAAACCAAAAGGTTTGAATTACTTGCGGCGTATAATGAAAAAACCTTAAGGGAAAATCCAAATGCTTTTTACAGTGTAAAATCAGCCTATCAAGACCTTGTAAAAGCATATATCGCCAACAGAACAAATACATTTATTCCCGATTCTACAGCTATTTTCTCCGTTTTAAAAGACCCTGCCTTAGAAGAGATGAAACGCAATGTTTCACCACATAAAAACAGATTGGTTGATATTGCCTTTGCGATTGATTCTGCATTTCGTCAATTTACAATCCTCCATGACGATGCAGATTATGTTCTTTCGAAAGCCTTTGAGGAAATGGCTGACTTTCAGCGAGATTATTTTTATTTAACCAACGCCTATTTTTATTATTCGGGGTCGAGACATTACAACAAAAATGACAAAGAAGTGGTGACCAAATACAATCAGGTCATTAATGAAATGAACAAGAAAAGGTATTTATTCATCAGTTTTAAAAATAAGTTCGGGAAAATCATTAAAAACAGATATCGTTTAGAAGATGATTATATTGAAAAAGCAGCACCTGAAGATTCTGTATCAATGAGGGCCTTATACCCTGCTCCCAAAAAAGAAGTCAAAAAAGATTATCTGCCTTGGATTGACTATCCCATTCTCATTATGATTATTTTGGGACTCGCTTTATTATTCGTACTGCTTTTTATGAAAGTTAAAAAGTAGGCTTCGAGAGCCTTAGGCTACTTGTGAGAAATATTAGTCCAGTTGTAAGAATCTTTCAAACTGGAGATTAATTTACACCTAATCACCTCAGAATTCGTTTCTATTTCTGAATAGCTTCATAAGCCATTACTGCTTTTCTTACAGAGCCATGCTCCAGTAAAAGTGCTTTAGCTTTTTCAAACCCAATATCACATTGTTCCGCAACCATATTTGCACCACGAATCACAAGTTTTGCGTTACTCAATTGCATATCAACCATCTTGTTCCCTTGAACCCGTCCAAGTCCAATCATAAGGCTCGTTGAAATCATATTGAGAATTAATTTCTGTGCAGTTCCTGACTTCAATCGTGTACTTCCAGTTACGAATTCTGGACCAACCACAGCCACCAAAGCATGTTGTGCAAGTTTACTCAATGGACTATCAGGATTACAAGTAATTCCTGCGGTAAGGATTCCTGCTGCATTGGCTTTTTCTAAGGCCCCCAAAACATAAGGAGTTGTTCCTGAAGCAGCAATTCCAACAACGATATCATCAGTTTGAATTTTATACTCCTCCAACTCTTTCCAGCCTAAATCGCGATTATCTTCTGCATTTTCTACAGCAATTCGAATCGCAGCGTCACCTCCAGCAATCAATCCAACCACCAAACCTTGTTCAACTCCAAAAGTGGGCGGACATTCAGAAGCGTCTAGAATCCCCAACCTTCCACTGGTTCCCGCACCAAGGTAGAACAACCTCCCTCCTCTTTTCATACGTTCAAGCGCAGCTTCTACAAACGCTGTAATCTCAGGAATAATTTTTTCTACAGCTAAAGGAACCAACTGATCTTCTTTATTCATTGCTGTAAGTTGCTCTTGTACGCTTAACGTCTCAAGGCTATCGTAATTACTAGATTGTTCTGTTATTTTATTCAAAGGGAATTGTTTTGAAAATTAATGTTTGTCAAAATACTTAATACATCAACTGCTTTTTGGCTTTATTTTTCCAACCTGCTCTGCTTTCATAATCCACAAAGAAAATTTTTAAATCTGCTCTACTTTCATAGTCAACGAAAAAAATCTTTTTATCTGCACGGCTTTCATAATCTACAAAAAACCACTTTCCATCATTATTTCCTGCTCTGCTTTCATAATCGACTTTATACACCAACAAATCAGCGCGACTCTCATAATCTACAACAAAGACTTTGACATCTGCACGACTCTCATAATCAACACTATAAACTGTTTGACCATATGAAATAACACTTGCCATAAATGTCAATCCGAAAAGAATGTATTTTGAAATCATAATTTCTTATATTTAGAACTGACCAATTTACAGAAAATTATCCTTATAAAAAACAAGTCAGCTGGTTCACTGACAAGATTGAGCTTAAAGAAGTGCGATGAAAATTTTGATAATTGAAGACGATCCAGATTTAAACACCAATATTAAAGAGGCTTTACTTTCAGAGAGTTATTCTGTGGAAACCGCATTTGATGGTCAAATTGGAATGAAATTGTTAAAGAAAAATAATTATGACTGTGTCATTTTAGACATAAACCTTCCTTTTATTAATGGTTTAGAAATCTGCAAACAATTTCGTGATTTCAATACACAAACCCCAGTAATTATGCTGACGGCATTTGGAGAATTAGAGGACAAAATAGAAGGCTATAATCAGGGGGCTGATGATTACTTAACCAAACCTTTCTTTATGAAGGAATTAATGCTTCGTGTCAATGCGCTAATTAAAAGAAGAGGATCGAATGAAAACCAAAACAATGATGTGATTATTGTTGATGATATTGTCCTCAACAAAAAGCAAAAAACCGTTCACAGAAATGGACAAGAAGTGAATTTAACTTTTAGAGAATATGAAATTTTGATGATGTTGATGGAACACAACGGTGAAGTCATTTCTAAAAAGAAAATGTTGGAGAAAATTTGGAAAACCTCATTTGATGGCAACACAAACACCATTGAAGTTTACATCAATTTTTTAAGGAATAAAATAGATAAACCTTTTGATAAAAAAACCATCAAAACGAAAGTTGGATATGGTTATTACTTAGCAACAGATGAAAATTAAACATAAGATATTAACCTATATTTCG
Organism: Brumimicrobium sp.; assembly: GCF_048268645.1. Lineage (NCBI taxonomy): Bacteria > Pseudomonadati > Bacteroidota > Flavobacteriia > Flavobacteriales > Crocinitomicaceae > Brumimicrobium > Brumimicrobium sp. The sequence goes on from NZ_JBLWVE010000003.1 coordinate 7,514, forward strand.
ACAACAGTTATTCCTATTGTAGCCATTGCTTTTGTGTTTATTTATGTCCTGTTTTCAGGTTATAGAGAGGAAGAGTTTCAACAACAACAAAACGCAAAAATCATCGCCTCGATTAAGCTTGTTGAACAGTTTAAAGATCGATCTGCTGAAATTTCATTCTTACTCGACGAACAAGACATTAATGATTTCTATGACGAAAAACTGCTCATTTTTGATGAAAACAAAAAGGAAATATTCGCCAGCCTAGACGACTTGGACATTGCGAAGGCAAAACATGTTATAGATGATTTATCTAAGGACAATCCGTGGATAGAAACAAAGGAAGGAGAGTACGATTTAATTGGTGTGTTTGTTGAGCGAAACGGTGTAAGCTACTATGCAGTCAGTAAAGCGTATGACGTTTATGGTTATACTAAACTGGAATTTTTAAGAAACACTCTAATTGTTACCTTCTTACTGATTGCCTTGGTGATTGCTTTGGTTTCGATTTACATTGCTAGAATGATTGCTTCACCAATCAGTAAGTTGGAATCTAAAATCACTAGCTACGAACTAGATGCTGAATACAATGTTCCGATCTCTTTAAAAACATCGACCATTGAACTCAATAATTTATCTGATCGTTTTAATGAGCTACTCAGTCATACCAATGAAGTTTTTAAGTTTCAAAAGCACACAATTAATCACATTTCACACCAATTAAAAACACCTATTTCGGTTTTGGTTACTGAATTAGAAAAAATTCAAAATCAATCTTCAGAACCAGAAATTTCAGCTATGATTAGTCAGCAAAAAATCAAGGCCAAGTCTTTAGGGAGTATCATAAATGTTCTTTTAGAAATCTCTAAAATTGAATCGGGTCAAGTGGTTGAAAATTTAAAAGGCAGAGTTGATGAATTAATTTTCGACTGTATTCATGAGTTGAACATCATCTATCCAGACTTTAACTTTGAGGTGAATTATGATCCAATTGAAATGGAGGAAAAATATTTGCTTGTTCACATGAATCCTACTTTATTAAAGCAAGCTTTTTCTAACTTGCTTTCAAATGCTGTTTCCTACTCAACTCAGAAACATGCAAAAGTAATCATCAGTAGAAGTCCTGAAAAGCATTTAAAAATAGAATTCATCAACACAGGAAATCCCATCACCAAAGAAGAAGAAAAGTTTCTGTTCAGACATTTTTTCAGGGGAAAAAACAGCAACGATAAAAATGGGCAAGGATTGGGACTTATCCTGACAAAAAAAATTATTGAGCTTCATGAAGCTTCGATTTCTTATCACAGAAGTGGAAATTCGAACACCTTCGAAATCATTATCCCTTTAAGCTAATCTTAATTTATTTTAAGGTCATTTTAAGTTTGTTCTTGTGATGTTTACCGCGTTCTAAAATGGTAAACTATATGGTCCGACAAATAATCTCATTTATCTTGCTATCACTCTTTACATTAAGCACAGAGAAAAGTATAGCACAAGATACTTTGCGCTTAAATAAGGTTGAAGCGGAATCGGTTTTTTTGCAAAACAACCTAATGCTTCTTGCAGAGCACCTTTCCATTTCAAAAGCTGAAGCCCGTTTGATTCAAGCTAAAGTCTGGCCTAACCCTACCCTTACGGTGGATCAAGTTAACTTGTGGAAGCCCAGCAGCAAAATTCAAGGCGAAGAGCTTATCCCTCCACTATCAGGAAGTTTTGGAAGAAATCAACAGTTTGGAATCAGTGTAGAACAGCTTGTTTTAACTGCAGGAAAACGTAGAAAGTTGATGGCCCTTGAAAAAGTTGGAATAGAACAATCCAAACACTATTTCGAAGAACTTTTGCGCGGACTTAAAATTGAATTTAGGACGCAATTGAATCAACTCAATTATTTGCAATCCTATAAGTCAATCTATGAGACCCAACTTGCATCCATCCAACAACTGACAATTGCTTACAAAAATCAAGTTGATGCTGGGTTTTTAAACAAAGGAGAATACATTCGATTAAAAGCCTCTGAATTAGAGATTTTGAGTGAAATACAAAACTTAGAAAATGAGTACAACGAAGTGGAATTCAATTTAAAACAGTTGATGAATCTTCCTACAACATCCCGTTTTGTCCTTTCTTCAGAGGGTTTTGCTGTAAATGTGAATCAATTATTAGAATTGAATATCGCAGCATTAATCGACACCGCACAAAACAATAGACCTGAATATCAAATGGCCTTGCTTCATGAAGAATATGCCCAGAAATACCTTGCGGTAGAAAGGGCTGAAAGAATTCCAAATCTTGCATTGATTGGAGAATACAATCGCGGAGATGGACTTTATATGGACTTTATTGGATTTGGCATCAGCATGGATTTACCCGTTTTTAATCGCAACAAAGGAAATATTAAAGTTGCCGAACTAGAAACTCAACAAGCTAAAATCAACCAACAATTTGTGGTTTCCGGCATTGAAAAAGAAGTTAGTCTTGCGGCTTTACAATTAAGAAGAGCCAATTCTTTTTTTGAACAAATTGATAAGGAATATGAAAGCGAACTTGATCAAATCCTTCTGGCGTATACCCAAAGTTTTAAAAACAAGAATATTAATTTAATTCAATACCTCGATTTTCTAGAAGCTTATTTAGAAAATAAAAACATCATTCTTCAAGCCACTGTGGATCTTAGAAACAAGGCAGAGGAATTAAATTATGCAGTTGGAAAAGACATCATTCAATAAGCTCTGTTAGACAAAGAATCTAAAGTTGAATTTTGATAAAAACATTAAATATAGAAACATGACCATTTGGAATAACAATATGCGAAAGATCTTCATTGGAGCAATAGTCCTGACATTACTTTACGGATGTTCGGAAGCGAAATCACCTGAAACAAACATTGCTCAAAAAGAATACTGTTTAGATGAAGCATTTAAATCGAACCTTAAAATTGAGCACCCGAAAAGGCAGTTGATGGTGAATGAAATTCACTTGTCTGGAATTGTTGAACCTAATCCTGATAATGTTATTCACTTCAGTAATTTAGTCGATGGAATTATTGTTAATACGAGTTTCTCTTTAGGAGATTATGTAAAAAAAGGACAGGTTCTAGCAAAAGTAAAAAGTACGGACTTGACAGAATGGAAATCTCAGCAAAGCATTCTCGCTTCAAAGCTAGCAGTTGCAAAGCATGAACTAGAATCTGTGGAGTCCATGTACGAAGATGGCATTGCTTCCGTAAAACAACTGAAAACTGCAGCCAGTGAAGTCGCTACTTTAGCATCTGAACTAGAACAAGTCAGTACCAACCTTCAACTCTACAATGCGAGTCCTGAAAAAGGGGTATTTCTCATTAAAGCGCCAGGTTCTGGATACATCACAGAGAAAAACATCACCTCAGGTATGCATGTTTCGGCCTACAATGAATCTTTATTTACTATTTCAGAACTCAATGAGGTTTGGGTACAGATAAATGTCTATGCTTCAAATTTACGAAACATAACACAAGGAATGGAGGTTAAAATACGCTCCCTCTCCTACCCTGACATCGTGTTTACTGGTAAAGTCGATGCGTTGTCTCACGTCTTAGACAGTGAATCTGGTGTAATTAAAGCACGTGTCGCCATTCAAAATGAGGATTTGTTGTTAAAACCAGGAATGTTTGTGGACGTTATTGCTATAGAAGAAACCAAGAAAGAAGTATTGACCATTCCCACTGCTGCGCTGATTTTTGACAACAATCAAAATTACATTGTTATTTATGAAGATGACTGTAATTTAAAAACCAGAGCAGTTGAATACATCGGACAAATCAACGGAACATGTTACATCGAGGATGACTTGAGTACAAGTGAAAAGATCATCACCAAAGACCATCTGTTGATTTACGAACAAATTAAAAACCTTCAAAATATAGATTAATGAATAAGTTCATTCAAAACATAATAGCTTTTTCGTTAAAGAACTCCATCATTGTATTTTTCCTTACCGGAGTGTTGATTGTTACCGGAATCATTAGCTTGGTGAACACACCTATTGAAGCTTTCCCTGATGTAACCAATACACGAGCGAGAATCATTACTCAATGGCCAGGACGAAGTGCTGAAGAAGTAGAAAAGTTCATTACCCTTCCTTTAATGAAGGAGATGAATACCATTCCAAAAAAAGCTGAAGTTCGTTCAATTTCTTTGTTTGGTTTATCAGTGGTAACCGTTTTATTTGAAGACGGTGTAGAAGACTTTTTTGCGCAACAATACGCTTCCAATCGACTGCAGGGTGTAGATTTACCCGAAGGTGCAGATGCAGAAATAGAACCTCCTTTTGGAGCGACAGGAGAAATTTTCAGATACATCATTAAAAGTGATCGTCCAATCAGTGAGATTTCTGCCATTCAAGATTGGTTAATTGAACGTGAAATTGTTTCTGTTCCAGGCATTGCCGATGTGGTAAGTTTTGGAGGAGAAGAAAAAATCTATGAGATTAAAATTAATCCACAAGCACTTGCGAGCTACGACCTTTCACCTTTGGATGTCCACGAGGCCGTTTCAAACACCAATATTAATGTTGGTGGAGATGTGATTGAACGTGGTCCACAGGCTTATGTTGTTCGTGGAATTGGACTCCTTGAAAAAATTGAAGACATTGAAAATATTATCATTGAAGTTCGTGATGACGCTCCTTTATTGGTGAAGCACGTTGCTGAAGTTCATGTTTCTGCTAAACCACGATTGGGACAGGTGGGTTTCCAAGACGACGATGATGTTGTGCAAGGAATTGTCATTATGCTTCGTGGTGAAAACCCTGGCGATGTTATCGATAAGTTGAAGCTAAAAATTGATGACCTCAACGAGAACATCTTGCCTGATGACATCAAAATTGTTCCGTTTATTGACCGAACAGATTTAGTTAACACGACTGTAAGTACAGTAAGTAAAAACCTAATTGAAGGAATCCTATTGGTTTCTTTTATCGTTTTCATTTTCCTATTCAACTGGAGAACTACGGTAATTGTTGCTTCAGTGATTCCACTCTCTTTCTTGTTTGCCCTAATTATGTTGCGCATTCAAGGTTTACCTGCCAACCTCATTTCCATGGGAGCAATTGATTTTGGTTTGTTGCTTGAGGGAACTTTAGTTATTGTTGAAACTGTTTTTGTGGCCATGGCGACACAAGCTGAAAAGTTAGGCATGAAACGCTTTAATAAAGTCAGCAAAATGGGAATGATTAAGAAAAGTGCGGGAAGCGTAGCTTCTTATATCGTTTTTGCGCAAATCATTTTAATTGTAGCCTTGTTGCCTATTTTCTCTTTCCAAAAGGTAGAAGGAAAAATGTTCTCACCTCTTGCCTTTACATTAGGGTACGCTTTACTGGGTTCACTTATTTTAAGTATCACTTATGTTCCTGCAATGATTAAAGTAATGTTGAAAAAGGACATTAAGGAAAAAGGAAACTTTGTTTCCAGAGGATTCCAAAAATACATGAACCTATTGTTTTTATGGAGCACAAAGTTCAGCAAGGCTACCATTTCATTTTTCCTCGGATTGTTGATCGTTTGTACCACAGCATTTATGTTTTACGGAACTGAATTTATTCCAAGTTTGAATGAAGGTGCTATTTATGTTCGTGCTACATTACCAAATAGTGTCAATCTTGAAGAATCCGTTCGTCTTTCACAAGAGATGAAAGAAAAAATCAGGAATTTCGAAGAAGTAGAATTCGTTTTGACCCAAACTGGGAGACCAAATGATGGTTCTGATCCAACAGGTTTTTTCAACAACGAATTCCACATTCAACTGCATCCAGAAGAAGAATGGACGCGAAAAGTTTCAAAGGATGAGCTTTTGAATGAAATCCGAACTGAGTTGAGCAGCTTCCCTGGAGTGGTCTTTGGATTTAGTCAACCCATTCAAGATAACGTTGAAGAATACGTTGCGGGGGTAAAAAGCTCTTTGGTGATTAAAATTTTTGGTGAAGATTTGTTCGAACTTGAGAAATATGCAGATCAAGTAGCGCAAAACATTGAACAAGTAGAGGGAATTACAGACATTAACGTATACCGAAACATTGGGTTACCAGAATTAAGGATTCAACTTCATGACCATAAAATCGCCCGTTATGGAGCCGATATTCAACATGCGCAAGCGGTGATTGAAATGGCCATTGGAGGAACAGCAGCAACTAAATTCTATGAAAATGAAAGGGTTTTTGATGTTCGCTTGCGTTTCCAAAAAGAAGCCCGAGACAATGCAGAAAAAATTGGTGACATCCTCATTCCTTCCTCAACAGGGAAAAAAATTCCTTTAAGTGAAATTGCGACCATCGAATATTTAACCGGTCCTGCGTTTATCTATCGTGAAGGAGGAAGTCGTTATATAGCCATTGGATTTAGTATAGAAGGACGCGATTTAGGATCAACCATTCATGAAGCCAAGAAAATCGTTGAAGAAAATGTGGCGCTACCAAGACAAAACAAAATGGTTTGGGCTGGTGAATTTGAAAGTAAGGAACGCGCTACAAAACAATTGGCAGTTATCGTCCCTGCGGTTTTAGTTTTAATTTTGTTCCTGCTGTATTTCAACTTTGGAAGTACAAAGGATACCTTGATCGCTGCCAGTACAATTCCATTTGCTTTTATCGGTGGATTTATTTCACTTTGGGTTACCGGAACAACCTTTGGAATTTCAGCAGGAATTGGATTCATCATTCTATTTGGAGTGAATACCATTAACAGTATCATTTTGATAGCGGTAATGAAAGAGAATATGCGATTTATGCCCTTAAAAGAAGCAATATCTAAGGGTGTTTATGACAGAATTCGTCCGATTGTAATGATTGCATTAATGGGATCCATGGGACTTTTTCCAGCCGCATTATCTACAGGTATGGGGTCTGAGATCCAAAAACCCTTGGCCATCATGATTGTAGGTGGATTATTAATTTGTATGATACTTTCACTTACTGTTTTACCACAAATATTTTATTGGTCCTATAAAAAAGAAGATGAAAGAAAATTAAATCACCGAAGATTAAGGAATGGATAGCATCTGTTTGATAGGTTCAGAAAATTATAAGTATTTTTGCACCCACTTAAAACAGAGAGTCAAGAACAATGAATAAATTTATCCAAAGGTTCACCACTAATCCGAAAAACGATATTCTAAGTGGAGTAACAGTATCATTAGCGATGATTCCTGAAGTAGTAGCCTTCGCTTTTGTGGCGCAAATAGATCCACTGATGGCACTGACTGGAGCTTTTATTGTAGGTTTGGTCGCCGCTATTTTTGGGGGAAGACCTGGATTAATTTCGGGTGCTGCAGGTGCCGTAGCGGTAATTTTCGTAACGATGATTGCAGATGGCCACACCAAAGGAATGCTCTTTGATCAACCTGTAGAGAACATGGGGTTCTTCTACCTCATGGCTTGTGTGATCCTGATGGGTATTATTCAAATAGCAGCTGGTGTATTCAAACTTGGTCGTTTTGTTAGGCTGATTCCACATCCAGTGATGATGGGATTTGTAAACGGTTTGGCTATTGTTATTTTTTGGGCTCAAGTTAAGATGTTCTCTCATAAAGAATTGGTTATTTCTGATGATGGTGTAAAAGAATACGTGAGTACATTTATGCATGGAACAGAGCTCTACATTATGATTGGCCTTGTACTTCTTACCATGGGAATCATTTGGTTATTGCCTAAATTAACAAAGAAAATTCCAGCAGCTTTGACTGCAATCTTAGTTACAACATTAATCACCATTGGAATTGATTTAGATGTTTCTACTGTAGGCTCTTACATTGTTGAAGGTGGAGGAACAGGGTTAAAAGGAGAACTTCCAACTTTAAACATGGAACTCTGGCAAAATCTACCCATTAATCTCGATACATTAAAGTTCATTCTCCCCTATGCATTCTTAGCGGCCTCTGTAGGATTAATAGAATCCTTAATGACGATGAATTTAGTTGATGAATTGACTGAAACCAGAGGAAATGGTGACCAAGAATGTATTGCACAAGGTACCGGAAACATCATGTCGGGACTCTTTGGAGGAACAGGAGGTTGTGGAATGATTGGACAAACTGTAATTAACATCAACGCTGGTGGACGAGGACGTTTATCTGGGATAATGATGGCCTTAACCTTGCTGACTTTTATTCTTTTTACCGACAAGTTAATTGAACAAGTTCCCATTGCTGCATTGGTTGGGGTAATGTTTATGATGGTTATTCAAACTTTTGCTTGGTCGAGTTTCCGTATTCTTAAAAAGATACCGAAATCGGATGCGGTGGTCTTGGTCATTGTTTCTGCTGTTACCGTAATCTTCGATTTAGCCATTGCCGTTTTTGTTGGTGTTATCATCTCTGCGCTATCTTTCGCATGGCAAAATGCAATTCGAATTCGTGCAAGAAAACGATTCAAAGAAGACGGAACAAAAGTTTACGAAATCTGGGGACCGTTATTTTTTGGTTCCATTCAAGCCTTCAACGAAAAGTTTGATCCGAAAGGCGACCCTGACTCAGTAATCATTGACTTTGTTGAATCAAGAGTTAGTGATCATTCTGCATTAGAAGCAATTTTCAATATTGTTGGAAAATATGAAGCCGAAGGAAAAACCATCAAGTTAAAACACTTAAGTCAAGATTGTAAAAACCTAATGTACAAAGCAAGTCCTAAGTTTAAGGAAGTAATTGTGGACGATGTAGATGACCCAAGGTATCATCTTGTGGCTAATCCTGAAGATTTTCCAAAACCTCTTTCAGAGTATAAGTTGTAGTCAGAAAAATAATTCGACAAAGAAATGATCTTATATATTCATGAAAATTAAATAAAGCATATCTTTTAATGCTTTAAACCAAGAAGATGAGGGGTTGTAGTACAACTTGTTTCTGAACTACCATTAAAACAACTCCAACAATTCTTCGATATCTCTGAGTTTATATCTGAATTGCGGTTGATTTGAATAGCTTCGTTTAATGTCTAGTAAATACTTTTTAATAATCACAGTATTTGGAGAAGGTTCAAATTGCGCTCGGTTTTGTGGCAATCCTTCAGAAAGATAAGCTTCTTTTAATTGCTGTGGGTCAATGATCAATCCTTTTGTTCCTACGCCAATGTAGAATAAAACTCCATTATTGTCTATTCCCCAATCCAATATTGAAAGCAAATTGTCTTTGTCTAAATAAGCCAAAACAAAAGGCGCTCTATTGTTCATTGTCGTAACTCCATAAATTGGTATGTCTAAGGATTGTGCCACCATGCTGTAAATTAGCCCCAAGGATAAATCCGTACCTTCTCTAGTATCTAGGACAGAATTTACATAAATTTCAAATGGCGAATAAGGTACTTTTTCAACCCTAATGAAATCAAAAACATCAAAAAAGACTTTATTCAGTGCATCTACTTTTTCGAAACTGGTTTGTCTTGAATTCATTTCCATCCAGCACTGGTGCCTCAAATCACGAAATTTCGAAGTAAATTCTTCGATTTTTAAATCTGGAAATTGATAAGTACAAATGGTATAAACCGCTTGCATTAGACTTTTATCGTCTGAGGCTAACCAATCCTGAAGAGCATTTTTCACCCTGTGAAATCGAAGGCAACTTAAAACTTCAGAAACATTTTCAATTTGACTAGGTCGCGAGAAGCAATCTTCTTCCATTACTTCCAATTCAGGAATAATTTCAACACCATATTCTAATAATTTATTTTTGGCGTGTTCCACGACCATTGGGTCCGAATCATCCATAAGTTTTATTAAAGCGTGTATTGAAGTTTTTGTTCTCACATCACAAAGGTAAAGCAGAAAGCCTTGTGATATTTCACAATCTCAACTTGTTATAAAAAGTCAAATGTTAATATAGGATAAAAATTATCGGAAGTGCAGAAAATATAACAAAGGGCCAACACTACTGACCACCTCATATTTCTCGATTGATCTCCATTCACCACAGTCTCGATTAGCCACAAACGGTAGTCAAACTGACCTACAATAATTTGAGTGTTTTGTTAAACAAAGTGAGAAAAACCCCATCTCTTTCTGATCAGTTAGTGTGGTTTCTAGGGAGAAGTGATAAAATTTACACCGAGAACACAAAGAGACCTCTTAATTCACTATTTTTGCACCATGCGTATCGATATTTTAACAGTTGTTCCGGGGTTATTAGAAGGACCATTCAGTCATTCTATTTTACAACGCGCCAAAGATAAGGGCTTGGCAGAAGTTCATATTCATAACATTCGTGACTATTCTACCGATAAACATAAAAACGTAGATGACTATCAATATGGTGGTGGAGCAGGAATGGTGATGTCGATACAACCCATTGCAGCATGTATAGAAGAACTTCAATCGCAACGTAAATACGATGAAATTATATACATGACTCCAGACGGAGAGTTGTTTGAACAATCTACAGCCAATCAATTGAGTAGAGTTGACAACATCATCATTTTATGTGGTCATTATAAAGGTGTCGATGAACGTGTACGTGAGTTATTCATTACCAAAGAAATATCCATAGGTTCTTATGTTCTTTCAGGTGGAGAATTGGCCGCTGCCGTTGTTGCAGACAGTATAATTCGATTGCTACCAGGAGTTTTGAATGATGAAACTTCAGCATTAACAGACAGTTTCCAAGATAATTTGCTCTCACCTCCTATTTACACACGTCCAGCAGATTACAAAGGACATAAAGTTCCTGATGTTTTACTTTCTGGAAATTTCAAGAAAATTGAAGAATACAGAGAAGAAGAGGCATATCGAAGAACAAAAGAACGCAGGCCCGACTTACTGGACTAAAACAGTATTTAATCAAACAACTACCTCGGTTACTAAACAAATAAATTATTGACATAAAAGGTTTTGAAAAATTATATCTCTATATTTGCATGCACTTTAACCTAAATTGAAGATAGGCAGATAGACATGCAGTCTAGTGCTTATCATAACCAAATCATTATGGATATTTTAGTATTCAGTATTATCGTTTTTATAACTGCTTTTTTAGCGGGCTATTATTTAACCCCTAAAATTAGAGGTTTAATGTTGACCAAAAATTTGACAGCTGAGCCTGATCATAGGTCTTCGCATGAAAAACCAACCCCTAATCTGGGTGGAATTGCATTTTATGTCATCCTCATGCTTTCTTTTTATTTCATTTCTCCATACGATCCTAGCGACATAGTTATATCACTTATTCCCGGCTTGACCATCTTGTTTATCGTGGGGTTAAAAGATGATTTAATGATTTTAGCACCCTTAACAAAATTGTTGGCACAATTGGCTGCGGTAACCTTATTTGTATTCCACTATTGGAGAAAAATAGATTCGCTCAATGGCTTTATGGGAATTGAAGATTTAGACCCCATTCTCGGGGGAGCAATAGCGATATTTATAATGGTTGCAATAATTAATGCCCTTAATCTTATTGATGGAATAGACGGACTTGCTGCAACTGTTTCAATTATCATGTTCTCTGCATTTGGATGGTTTTTCTATGCCATTGAAAGCCAGTTCCTTTTCCTTTTGTGTGTAGTTATGATTGGTGCATTATTGGCCTTTTTAAGATTCAACCTTTCATCGAAGCAAAAAATCTTTATGGGAGATACTGGATCAATGATTCTCGGGTTTATCATTGGTGTAATGGCTGTTTCTTTTTTGTCACTCGACATTGAGGCCTTAAAGAGATTGCCGATTAGGGCTGAAAACTTACCCATCGTTATTGGCGCTATATTGATCATCCCTTTCTTTGATACTGTACGCGTTATCTTTATTCGTATTGCCAAAAAGAAAAATCCTTTTAAACCAGATCGTTCTCATATCCACCACATTATTATTGACACTTTCAGCATCTCCCATAGAAGAGCTAGTTTTGTGCTTGGAGTATCCAATTTCCTCATTATCATATTCATATCTTACCTAGGTGTAACCACAAGCAATTGGGTATTGTTGATTTTCTTTGTTTGTTTATTGATTCTTTTTAGTGTATTCTTTTTTATCATCAATAAGTCAAGTTGGTTCCTCAGGTTGAAAAAGCGTAATTCTTTAATGAAAAAATGAAGAGTTTTGAAGGCCTAACCAATGAACCTTCATCCTCCTTCGTTGATGTTTACAGTAAATAGTCTTGCCCTGGAGGAACAACTATTCTTTTTAGACCATCCTTCAAGCAGATCACTCCTCTGGCTGTGTGTTGAATAATTCGTATAGGCGTATTTGTTTATGACAAGGTCCTGTCCATCGAATACAGCATCTCCTCTGTGCACATTGAAATTACTTGGCTAAAAGGTTAAAAATCATTCTCTGAGTTCTACCCTACTCAGACTTGAATTGATAATAAGACTTCATCAAGACCACGGTTGTTGACAAAAAGAAACCGATGAACATGAAAACGATGATCTTTTTTAAGTTATTAAATAAATCCGACTCAGTTTTAAGTTCAGGATAAGTCAATAAAATATAGTTATTGCTAAAAGGTTGACTGAGCAAGGTTGAGAGATTTCCATTTTCTTTAGCTGCTTTTAAATTCTTTAACAGAAGCTCTTTTTTTGCTAAATCATTTAACATCGTTTTTAGTTTTACCTCCTTAATGGTTAATATCGTCTGCTGATATACACGATATCTTTCTTCACCGCTCAACATCATAGAAACAACTAGACCTCTTTCACTTCCTTCTAAGCTGTTGATTAAACGATCATCAATTAATTCTTTTAAGCTCGTCTTACTCGTTTTTATTTGAACCTGGGAATTAACCCCCTCTTTCAATTCAGCAATTAAATCTTCAATTATTTGAATACTTATGCCATAGTTGTTAATTTGAATTTGTAATTCTGAAGAAAACTGATTATACATATCGTTTTGAATTTTACGGTCTGTATTTTCTAGGAATGTGGTCAAAGCCGTTTCATTGACATCCACCAACTTTTCTGGGTTCGAACCAGATACCATAAAGTCAAACTTATTCGCTAGAACTACTTCAGTATTTTGAGGCCCCACTTTAACTTCTTCTGCTTCAAATTCAAAAGTAAACTTATCTTGGTTTATACCTCCTAATTTATTGAGTACTTCTTTCTTAAAGTTAGTCTCTTCCAAAGCATTTAAATAATGAATTGGATCTATTGTTTTCAGGTTGTATAAACCATAAGGTGTGTTAATTTTACTGTTTAAGCTAATCGAAAAAGAAGATTTTGCAGAATATACTTCGGGTCGTAATAACAAATACGCTGCAGCTAACAATGCTAAAGCCAAGGAGACAATAATTATGACCTTCCTATGCAATAACAAGGTGTAAAAATAATCGAATTCCTTTTTCTTCTTGTCAGCGTTATGTGTAGCTTCAGCCATAGTACAATGTTTATTTTCCAAAACACAATGATAAGAACTATTTTTAAATTTAGGCCTTCTCCGAATATTTTATTCTGAATTCCTCCATGCAATAAAACGGGCTTCAAAACCCTTTTAATTTCAGTCCTGCATTCTTTTCCCTTCTGACCTTGTCATCATTGTAAACTCAATTTCATCATTGTAAAAGTGACGCAATTGTAATGTGCTTAAGTTTAGTACGCTCCTGTTTTTAAGCGAGGAACTATTATTTGAAAGCTTCCCTTACATTTGAAGAGGTTAGTTTGGCCTTTTCAAATAATAATTGCTTTATTTCCTTTTCATTGTCTCTAAGGCTAATTTCTTTATATTCGCAGCTATTAAAAAAGATTACTTTACGACCTCAAAATTGAATAGATTGGGACTCGTATTGGCGAAGCCATTTAAAACACTAATCCGAAACAGCAAAAGACGATGAAAGGAATTATATTAGCAGGAGGCTCAGGTACACGCCTACACCCCTTAACTATAGCGGTGAGTAAACAGTTATTGCCTATTTACGACAAACCCATGATTTATTATCCCTTGTCTGTGTTAATGCTTGCTGGCATCAAGGAGATCTTAATTATTTCTACGCCTCACGACCTTCCGAACTTCAAAAAACTCTTAGGAGATGGAAGTCAGTACGGCATTCAACTCAGTTACAAAGAACAACCCAGTCCAGATGGATTAGCACAAGCCTTTATCATTGGCGAAGAGTTTATTGGTGATGATGATGTATGTTTGGTATTAGGAGACAATATTTTTTACGGTGCGGGTCTCAAAAACTACCTTCACGAAGCAATAAACACAGTTCAACAAGAAAGAAAAGCCGTCATTTTCGGTAATTATGTTTCAGATCCAAAAAGGTATGGCGTTGCTGAATTTGACAAGGATAACAATGTCATCAGTATTGAAGAAAAACCCCAGCAACCAAAATCTAATTATGCTGTTATCGGACTATACTTCTACCCTAACTCAGTGATTGAGGTAGCCAAAAAAGTGAAGCCGTCAGACAGGGGCGAATTAGAAATCACCACCGTAAATCAGCATTACTTGACTCAAGAAAACCTAAAACTTCAAATTTTAAGCAGAGGATTTGCATGGTTAGACACAGGAACCCATGAAGCCTTGACAGAAGCTACAGAATTTGTAAAAGCAATTGAGAAAAGAACAGGATTAAAAATCGCCTGTTTGGAAGAAATTGCATTCAACAACAAATGGATTACAAAGCAAGACATCATCAATCAAGTTGAAGGTATGAAAGGAAATTACTTTGAATACTTAAGGAAATTCACGGTAAACTAATTTGTTTTTGACAGGAACTTTCTACTTCAAATAAAAGACTGAACATTTAACCAATGAGTTTAAAAAAGCAAGCTGTTAGTGGAGTGTTTTGGACCTTTACACAACAGTTCAGTATGCAGGTTATTAATTTTGGTGTGCAAATAATTCTTGCTCGCCTTTTGATGCCTGAGGTGTTCGGACTTGTTGCTATGTTAACGGTCTTTGTTTCCATCGGTCAAACCCTTATGGATGGTGGAATGACAAGTTCACTTATTCGAACTAAAAATCCAGACCAGTTAGATTATTCGACGGTTTTCCTCACGAATTTAATGGTCAGTATTGCAATTTACTTGATCATTTTTCTAGCAGCACCCGCCATTGCTTCATTTTATGACCAGGAAATCCTTAAAAATTTACTGAGGGTCTATGCACTGACCTTTGTGATTCGTTCTTTGGTGGCTGTACATACAGCGAAGTTGACCAAAGAAATGAACTTCAAAACACAAATGAAGTTACAGGTCCCATCAACGATAGTGGGTGGTGTTGTCGGAGTTAGCATGGCCCTAGGGGGATTTGGAGTTTGGAGTTTGGTATGGTTAAGCTTAAGTCAAGCCATTGTTTTCACTATTCAAAATTGGATTTTCATTCGATGGCGACCTTCAATTGTATTCAATAAAAGAAGATTCAAGTACCATTTAAACTTTGGTTATAAATTAACTTTGTCAGGATTATTGGACACTATTTACAACAACGCTTATCGAATTGTAATTGGTAAATTCTTCTCCCCTAGCTCCGTGGGTTTTTTCAATCAAGCTGAAACAATGCGTCTTTTCCCTGTGGAACAAATTTCGATAGTGATGGATAAAGTAACTTATCCTTTGTTTTCTAACATCAAAAGTGACGTTCAATTAAAGTCTGCTTATCGGTCGACAATGCAATTAGCTTTATTTGTGGTTACCCCAATAATGCTGATTTTAATTCTCGTTGCAACTGACTTTTTTGTATTTGTATTTGGTGAAAAATGGCTTCCATCAGTGCCGTACTTTCAAATTTTAGCCATTGCTTCAATAGTTAGACCAATTAGTACATACAATTTAAACTTATTAAAGGTCAAAGGAAGAAGCGATTTGTTTCTAAAGCTAGAAGTTGTTAAAAAAATTATTGGAATAGCTGTTATTGCCATAGCTTTACCGTTTGGAATCATGGCCTTGGTTGTTTCATTAACTGTGATATCCTATTTTTTTACTGCTATCAACATGTTTTTTAGTGGTAGGTTAATCAATTACTCAATCGGTGAACAATTAAAAGATGTTTCTAAAATCCTTTTGATTGGAGTATCGGTAGCAGCAATAAGTTATTTTATTTATAACTTCCTCGACAATATAGTTCAAAGTCACCTTCTGATGATATTGGCCATCGGATTGATTTATACAATGATCTATTTAATAGCTATAGTGGTATTTGACAGAAAAATGATTCAATTAATCAAAAATTTAATTCGATAAAAACGTGTTCAAAACAGATATTCTATTCACCGGATTTTATGGAAACAGCAACACAGGAGACGATGCCTTTGTAGAGGTTGCTTCATGGGGAGCAAGGAAAATATGGAACAAAACAGAGAATAAGTTTCTTGCCATTGAAGCCAATTTACCCAAAACCTTAACACCTTCAAAAGGATATCCACTAACAGTTCCAAAAACCTATCAATTACAAGATAGTCTCTTGGTGAGAAACTGTGACTATTTGATTTCTGGAGGAGGTTCAACGATTCATAATGAATTAGAAAAATCTAATGTTAAATACAAGGCATTACAAAGGAAATTACGGAAAAAAGATATTCAAATCGGAGGTATTGGTGTTTCAATTGGTCCATTTAAATCTATAAAAGACGAACGATATGTTGAACATTATTTGAAAAACATTGATTTTTTAGCTGTCCGTGATAAAGCTTCTTTTGATTATGTGTCAAGTTTAAATCTACCCTACACCCCCATAAATGCTTTCGACTTAGCAGCGTTATTGCCTGAAATATATGATTTCTCTCCAGGTCTAAAACAGTTAAACAAGGTGAAAACAATTGGAGTAAGTGTTTGTCCACACGAATCAATTCAAAAGGATCTGGATGTTAAAAATGAAATAAAAAGAAATGAAAAAACCGTTGAGTTATTAAAATCAATAGATGAAAAAGAACAAGTTCATTTTAAGTTTTACATCATTAACGGACATCCTAAAATTGGTGATTATGCGTTAACTATGGAAACAATCCATAAAGTTGCGCCAAAAAGCTATGAAATTATTGAATACTCAAAAGACACACAATACATTTGGAAGTCCATAGCGAATTGTGACTTCATGATTTCAACCCGACTTCATGCAGCTGTTTTTGCATGTTTTTCTAATACTCCTTTTATGCTGAATGAATACCACAGAAAATGTACTGATTTCCTTTTCAATGTGGGCTATAATGATCAGTACAGACTATATGATTCAGAGTATAATACTAAAGAAAGGGCAGAAAAGGTTATTGAAATCATAAACTCTCCAACTGCTTATGTAGCTCCAAGTAAAATTTCGGCAATGAAAAGTCAGGCGCGATTGAACTTTACTGAAATAAATATTTAATTATGTTCTCAGTAGTTATTCCCTTATACAACAAAGAGTCAAGCATCAAAAAGACAATACAATCTGTATTGGAACAAAGCTTCAAAGATTTCGAAATCATTATTGTTAATGACGGTTCAACCGACAATAGTTTAGCAGTTGTTGAAGAAATAAATGATGACAGAATCAAGATCATCAATCAAGTGAACCAAGGTGTTTCTGCAGCCAGGAATAAAGGTATTGAAAAAGCCCGATTTGATTGGATATCCTTTTTAGATGGAGATGATTTGTGGTTGCCAGAAAAACTAATGGTGATGAGCCAAGCCATAAAAGCACATCCTGATGTAAAATGGCTGATTCATGCTTTCGATAGTGTGAGAAATGAAGTTGAAAGAACTCCAAACAACTACAATTTTAACGGGGTTCTAGAGGACGTTCTTTTTGATTTGAAAAACAAGCTGAAAATTCAAACAAGTGCAGTAACAGTCAATAAAAACTGTTTTTCAGACGCAAACATTCATTTTCGAGTTGGATACAACACCTCTGAGGACAGAGAGGTTTGGTATAAATTAGCCTTCAGTTATCCTTCTCCATATTACAGTAATGAAATATTATCTGAATATGTTATTGATTCAACGGGTCAATCGCTAACCACAAATTTAGACAACAGCTTCAATGATATTTGTAAGAATATTAACATGAAAGACCGTCTAGAAAAACAAATTCAGGAGTTGAGCCTTGAAAGAAAAAAAGCCTTCTTTTATTTTTTAGAGAAAATCAATAAAAAAGATATTATCAACTTTTGGTGCGTTAATAATAAATGGACTTCCGATTTTAATCGTAATTTCAATCGCTTTGAAGTTTTTATTTTTAAACACATGAAGGGTCTCCCCATTCTTTTAAAGAAAATCATCAAGAAATTTTTCTTTGTCATTTGGGCTGTTTAAACCGAGTCATAATGAAAAAACAAATAGAACTTAATTTAGCTTATTAATGACTTTCTATCTCATCTTCACGCTTATTGTTTTGTTGTCGTCAACAATCAAAAAAAATGGTGAGTTAATCCTGCATTCACTTTTCGCAATTTTGATCTTTATTGTTGGGTTTCGAACAATTGAAGTGGGGACCGATACCGTAAATTACAAGATGTATTTTGATGTGGTTGAAAGTGGAAAACGCCTCTTCGTTGAACCCGGTTGGTTAGCCATCAATCATTTTGTAATCTTCTTCAATGGAAGTTATGAGACATTAATGCTCTTGGTTACCCTACTCACCCTCATTCCTGTTTATTGGGCATGTAGAAAATACTCTATCAACCCAACGCTTTCTCTATTCTTCTATATCACCCTATATTTTTACTTTTATTCGTTTAACATTTCCAGACAGCTTCTGGCCATTAGCTTCGTTTTAATGTCCTTCCACTTCTTGAAGGAGAATAGAAAATTGAGTTTTGTCTTTTTGGTATTACTTGCATCGACCTTTCACACTTCAGCATTAATCGTTTTACCAGTTCTTTTTATTGATAAAATACCTGACAAACCAATTCTGTATATTTCAGCGATAGTTGTTTCTGCTTTAGTTGGACTCTTTGGAACTGAGTCAATTTATGATTTCATCAGCTTAACTTCCTACTCCAATTACCTCTATAAATTAGAACTTGGAAACACGGTTGGAAATGCTATTTACCTTCTGCTTCTCAACGGATTCTTTCTTTTTATTTTGTATTTTTCGGGTAAACGAGAGGTCTACTTTAAATTATTTTTCCTTTACATCGTATTAACAAATATTTTCGTTAGGATACCTTTAGGAAGTAGATTGATTATGTATTTTTCCGTCATTCAAGTGCTTTACCTCCCTTTGTTTATTTATACCAATCGGAAGGAGAACAATATTTTCTTGATTGCTGTAGTCATTATTTATGCCTTTACAATTTTCTTTAAAACTTTTGGGGCTGGAGACATATTACCTTATACAAATAGAATATTCAATTGAGTGCTTTATTAAATAGGTATTTGCTAAATATAAATTGAGTTACTTGATAATATAAAAATGGAAATCGTTCAAATTATTAGAAATTTTGCAACTGGAGGCGCAGAAAGATTTGCTATTGACCTATCCAATAGATTATTTAAAGAAGGTCATAAAGTAACTATTATAAGGTTTTTTGATGAAGAAGATGAAAATATATTGGAATCTGAAATCGATGGAGGAATAAACATCGTGACCATAAAAAAGAAACCAGGATTTGATTTTTCATTGATTTTTAGGGTGTATAAATATTTAAAAAAACATAAGCCTGATATCGTTCATACACACTTGAATGCTTTTAACTATTGTTTCTTTTCTTTTTTCTTTTCTAGAAAGATTAAATACTTTCATACGCTCCACAGTATGCCCGAAAATGAGGCCATCAACAACATTGATTTATACATTAAAAAACGCATCTTTAAAAATAGAATTGTTAATCCTATTAGTATTTCAGATGAGGTTCACAAAGAAAGTTTGAGACTTTATGGCAAACATGTAAAGTTGATTTATAACGGAAGAGTAAAGCCTGAAAAAACCAAAAATTATTTAGAAGTTCAGAATTTAGTTCGAAAAATATCAACTCCTGAAAACATTCCAGTAATGATTAATATCGGTAGTTTTAAAGAAGCTAAAAATCAAAAGCTACTGATTGAACTCGTGAACGAACTGAATAAAGAAAAAGTCCAACTTAAACTTATTGTACTTGGAAACCCCGCAAAAGGAGCGCTTTTTGATCAAATGGCACATTTGGCAGATTTAAAAAATATTCATTTTATGGGGATGGTCAATAACCCAACAGATTATATGTATGCTGGAGACTTTTTTTGTTTAAGCTCCTTGTGGGAAGGAATGCCGATTTCACTCATTGAGGCATTCGCAACCCGTTGCTTGTCTATCTCTACTCCTGCAGGAGGTGTAAAAAATATGATCAATGACGGATACAATGGACTCCTATCAAGTGACTTTGAGAAAGAAAGTTTAAAATCAAAAATAACAGAAGCACTTGAATTATCAGAAGAGTCTAAAAAGAACATCAAAAACAATGCTTATAATGAATATGTCAATCGTTTTTCTATTGAACAATGTACCCGAGAATACATTGAGTACTTTTTAAGCAAATGTCAATAACCCTATTAAAATGATAAAAAAAGCATTGGTTTTAGGTCATTTCGGTTTTGAAAACAATCATCTTGATGGCCAAACGGTCAAAACAAGGAATATTCTCGAATTGCTCAAAACAAAAGAAGGGGTAACCTTTAAGCAGGTGAATTACTTTGACACCCAAAGTTTTCAAAAAAGTAAATTAAAAATATTTAGTGCCTTCAAAAAGGTCATCCAATCAAACATTGTTTACTATTTACCTGCACAAAATAACCTCAGGTTTATCTTTCCTTTTGTCTTTATTCTTTGTAAGTTATTCAATGTGAAACTCCACTATATTGTTGTAGGTGGTTGGATATCAGAATTCCTTAAGCGAAAACCTTTGCACCGTTGGATGCTTTCAAAAATTGATGCTATTTATCCTGAGTTAAGTGAATTAACAAACACCTTAAAAACGGATTATGGATTAACTAAAGTATATCAACTTCACAACTTTAGAATAACAAACCATCACCCCTCACCTGTTATTAATGTCGATGAGCTAAAGCTAGTATTCATGGCCAGAATTCACCCGATGAAGGGTGTGAAAACACTTTTTGAGCTTGAAAAGGAATTACACTCAAGAGGGATTTCGAAGGTTTCAATAGATGTTTATGGACCAATTTACTTGCCTTTTGAAGAAGAGTTTAACGAACTATTATCTCATTCAAGTACAATAGAGTATAAAGGAATTCTTCAAGTAAAAGAAATTTACTCTACGCTAGAAAAATA
The DNA here is from genome assembly GCF_048268645.1 of Brumimicrobium sp. Taxonomy (NCBI): domain Bacteria; kingdom Pseudomonadati; phylum Bacteroidota; class Flavobacteriia; order Flavobacteriales; family Crocinitomicaceae; genus Brumimicrobium; species Brumimicrobium sp. The sequence continues at coordinate 28,620 of NZ_JBLWVE010000003.1, forward strand.
TGATTTACTCCTCTTCCCCACTCAGTTCTATACAGAAGGATTTCCAGGAACAATTTTGGATGCGTATATTGCTAAAATTCCTGTAATCGCGACAAATTGGAAATATGCTCATGAATTTATAGACGACAATAAATCGGGTATAATTGTTAAGTTTGATGATTCACATGAATTTATAGAAGAAACTATTAAATTGATTCAAAATCGAAAGCAATTAACCGAATTGAAAGAAGGTACTCAAAAACTTGTCAATAAATTCAGTCCTGAGGAAGCATGGAAAGTATTAAATTCAAAAATAGCCTTACCTTCGTAAAAATATTATGTTTAATAACACATTCTCAATTATGATGAAAAGCACGACTATTACTATTAACAAAACTATACTTTCAAGTTTATTTTTCGTATTTTCTATATTTTATTTAAATGGTCAAACCGTGTTAAAAAACGGAATGGTAATTTGGACACAAAGTATAGGGAATAAAGAATTTTCATCTATATTAGATAAAGAATCTGGATGTATTCTTAGAACCTCTAGTCATAAAAAAGATTTATTCAAGCTAAATGAAGAAGTTAGTATAAAATTTGAAACAGATTCAAAAACAGGTGTGATTTTGCAATATGTCAATAATTCTTTTCATAAAATTATTGTAGACTATTCTAATTGTAAAAATTTATCAAATAATAAAAAATCCGTAAACTACATTGCCCCCGAATCACCATTTCCTAATTGTCAAACAGATAATAACCCAATTGGAGGAGGGTACGGATATAACTCATTAACTTCACCTGTATACACCAATGTAATAGATATTAACACTAATATAAGCACGATTCAATTTGTAAATACCATACAAAACGCAACAAATGGTACTCTGATAAATATTGATGGCAACTTAACTTTCGATCTAAGTAATTTATTTAGCAAAACTGGCTTTGAATCAATAACTATTCCTGAGGGTGTAACAATTCGTAGCTCTAGAGGAGATGACAATGGGGCTCTTTTATATACTTACGACAAAAGTGTTATGGGAGGAGGTACCAGTCAAATTAAGGGAGCCCCACTTTTTATCATAGGAGGTAACAACGTGAAAATATCAGGCATTAGATTTAAAGGCCCTACTCAATCAATAAACTCTAAGGAATATGTTTTAATAAAAAGATGTTTTTATTTGCCAGGAGAGTTCCATTCTCTTGAAATTGATAATTGTGTTTTTTACGGATGGCCAACTTCAGCCATTAAAATAGGTGACAAAGGGAATTCTACAATTGGAACTTTTAAAAACAATAACATTCACCATTGCTATTTTTTCAACAATAGACAAGAGTCCTTTGGATATGGAGTTGAAATTTACAATGGGTTTGTCAAAATATATTCAAATACTTTTGAGGCAAATCGACACGACATTGCAGGTGGAGGTGAAATAAGTAGCGGATATGAAGCTTCTTGCAACACCATCAGATCTGGTGGAACCTACCATAACTTTGATATGCATGCATTTGGAACAAATGACGCCTCAGCCGTAGCTGGCCGCTTTATATACATTCATCATAATGATTTTTTAGATCTTGGTGAATTCCGGGTTAAGGATGATAATAAATGTAATATAAAAATAAGAGGAAGACCAATAACTCAATGCAGAATAGAAAATAATAGATTTAAGCATGATGGTCCGCGATCAGCAATTCAACAACATAATAATAAGACGGAAGGATATGGAAATATGTTAGTATGGAACAATATTTATAATTCCAAAGACTATTTAGGATGGTATGTTAAGAATCACTTTCTCAAAACTAATACTACTAACTTTGTCAATCTAAAATCCACAAATGATATTTTCTTGTTTTCAACAGATATGTACTATGGAACTGCATTTGGAGATTTTGACGGGGATGGTAAAACTGATGTTTTTAAGTTAGAAAACGGAAAGTTATATACTATTCCATTAGATGCAAATATTTACGGTATATCTTCTCAATGGCAACATATTCTAACAACTGACTATCCAATTTCTTCATTAAGATTTGACTTCTTTGATGGTGATAATAAAACAGACGTCATAGTTCATGATGAAAACAAAATTCTTGTTTCATGGGGGTGCAGCACTCAATGGAATCATTTAAATACTACATACTATAATCTCTCAACACTCAAACTAGGGGATTTTGATGGTAATGGAATTACTGACTTATTTTTGTCAGATGGTACTAGATGGTATGCTTCTTACAATTCAAATAGCCCGTGGCAAACCATAAATCATTCTAGCTATGAAGGTTTAGACATACTACTAGGCAAGTTTAACAATAATAATATCTCTGATGTATTCCTTGCGGATGGATCTAACTTTATGGTATCACATGAGGGGACTTCAACTTGGATTAACTATATTCAATCGAGTTATCATACTCTAGATTTATTTTCTGCGGATTTTAATGGAGATAATATATCTGACATAATTGAACCTAGTATTAGAATGATATCCATAGGTGCCAATTTAGAATGGAACTATTGCAATACTATCAATTTTCCTATCTCAACATTTACATTTGGTGATTTTTAATTTTATCAATTAAATATTATTATGCACGCCGAATAAAACAATGATTTATACTAATTAAAACAATCTGTATTAAAACCCAAATTCCATTTAAAAAACTAAAGTGGAATTTGTTGTTCTGAAAGAGGAGATTGTATTTAATAATTTTTCAATTAGGTTTATCGATACGGAATACCCTGACAATATTCCATTTACTAAAGATTTATAATAGCAATTTTAGTTTACTTATGCTTGTTGTTAAATAAATAACTCTTTTCATCGCTTATTAGAATCAATATTATAAGCCATTCTAATTCGCTAAACAAAAGAAATAAGTACTTTTGTATAAGGTTAGTTAAAAAATTAATATTCTAAAATCATTTTTTAAAAATCCATGCCCAACATCTCCATCATTTGTCCAACTTACAACGAAGAAAAATACATCGAAAAATGTATTGTATCCATGCTTCAGCAAGACATCGATAAAAACGAGATTGAATTGTTGTTTGTTGATGGAAGAAGCACGGATCAAACCAGGGCACTGATCACCTCTTTTCAGGATAAGCATCCTTTCATTCATTTAATTGATAATCCTGAGAAAACGGTTCCCTACGCCATGAATTATGGTATAAAAGCGGCCAAAGGAAATATCATTATGCGCATTGATGCCCATTCGCATTTTGAACCTAACTATGTTTCTGTTTTAAGCAAAGCCCTAATAGATTTGAAGGCAACAAATGTAGGTGCTGTATGCAAAACGGATGTCATCAACAAAAACCCTAAAAGTTTAGCAATTCGTGAAGTGTTAAGCAATAAGTTCGGTGTTGGAAATTCTTTATTCCGCATTGGAATTGACAAAGTAACCGTCGCAGACACGGTCCCTTTTGGTTGTTATAGAAAAGAAGTTTTTGATGAATATGGTTTGTACAATCCAAAATTGACAAGAAATCAAGACATTGAGCTCAACAAACGAATTTTAAGAAATGGCGGAACAATTTACCTTGTACCAGACACATTTTGTACTTATTATGCCCGAGAAACCTATTCTGCTTTGTCGAAAAACAACTTTCAAAATGGGAAGTGGAATATTTTAATGATGAAATATACCCGAAATTTAGATTCTCTATCGATTCGTCATTTTATTCCTTTTCTTTTTGTGATGTCGCTAATTGTCCCCATACTGTTAAGTTTAATTTGGTTTCCTTTTATTTGGCTTTCTATTGTATCATTGATGGCTTATGCTTTTTTAATCAGTATAATTAGCGTAAATATCGCTGCAAAGCAAAAACTTGATTTCACTTCTCTTATGCTTGCCTTTTTTACTTTACATTTTTCTTATGGTATGGGTTCACTGATTGGTTTAATTCAACTTATTACTAAAAGAAGATGATTCTAAAACGAATAATGGACTTTGTTATGGCCTTGGTTGGACTATTGGTCATTTGGCCTGTTTTACTCCTTGTAGCTATTTTAATTAAAATTAAAATGCCTGGAGGTCCCGTAATATTCAAACAACAGCGCGTTGGTCAGCACGGAAAGTTATTCACTATGTATAAATTTCGCTCCATGTCTGTTTCTCACAGTGGTTCCAGCATTTCTATCAAAGGTGAAAGTCGGATCACTCCGTTGGGAGAAAAATTGAGGGCTTATAAATTGGATGAACTTCCAGGACTTTGGAATGTTTTAATTGGCGAAATGAGTTTTGTAGGTCCACGGCCTGATGTTCCAGGTTATGCTGATCAACTCACAGGAAAAGACAGGGATATTTTAAAATTAAAACCTGGTATCACTGGTCCTGCTAGTTTAAAATACAAGAATGAAGAAGAAATATTGGCACAACAAGAAGATCCAATAGTTTACAACGATACGGTGTTGTATCCAGATAAAATTCGAATTAATTTACTTTATTTAGAACGTCAATCTTTAATCTTGGATTTTAAATTAATTGTCCAAACTGTATTAGGAGGATTCGACGAAAGTAAATGGTAGAAAATAAAATTATGTCAAAAGATAAAATATGGCTTTCCTCGCCTCACATGGGAGGACATGAGCAAAAATTCATTCAAGAAGCTTTCGATGAAAATTGGGTTGCTCCTTTAGGTCCAAACGTAAACGGTTTTGAAAAGGATCTTCAAAATTATCTTGGAGAAGAGAAGCACATTGCTGCCTTAAGTGCAGGTACGGCTGCTATTCACCTGGCTTTGATTATGCTTGGAGTAAAACAAAATGATTTTGTCATTTGTCAATCCATGACTTTCTCGGCTTCAGCGAATCCTATCTTATACCAAGGAGCAAATCCTGTATTTGTAGACAGTGAATCCGCCACATGGAATCTTTGTCCAACTCAATTGAACAATGCCATTGAAGGAACAATAAAAAAACATGGCGTTAAACCCAAGGCAATCATTGGAGTACACTTATACGGAATGCCTTATTTGGCAGATGAAATCAACGCCATTGCAAAAAAGTATGACATTCCTGTAATTGAAGATGCTGCCGAAGCATTGGGAAGTAACTTTGAAAATCAAAATTGCGGTACACTTGGTCAATATGGTATTTTATCCTTTAATGGAAATAAAATCATTACGACCTCAGGTGGAGGCGCATTGGTTTGCAATACTGAAAAAGAAAAGCAACGTGCGGTTTTTTTCGCAACACAGTCAAGAGATCAGGCACCGCATTACCAACACAGTGAAGTTGGATACAATTACCGTATGTCTAACATAACTGCTGGAATTGGACGAGGTCAAATGATGGTTTTGGATAGCCATGTTCAGGCCAGACGTAAAAACTACGAATTCTATAAAGAAAACCTCGGACATCTACCAGGATTTGAATTTATAGATGAGCCCAAAGGAATTTACAGTAACCGTTGGCTTTCGACCGTGTTAATCCACCCTGAAAAAGCTGGCTTCACAAGAGAAGATTTGCGATTATCTCTCGAAAAAGAAAATATTGAAACACGTCCACTTTGGAAGCCAATGCACATGCAACCTTTGTTTGAAAATTGTGATTATTACGGTGAAAAAGTAGCCGAGAATTTGTTCAATGTTGGACTGTGTTTACCGAGTGGTTCTAACTTAACAGACCAAGACAGAGAAAGAATTTTGAATGGTATTCTAAAAATGGCGAAGAAATAAACCCTTTCTCTTTCCGTCTCCTTTTAACACCCAATGAGACTCTCCTATTCTTATTCTCAAATTTTAAAGGTTGCATTTCCATTAATGCTCGGTACTTTCATTCAATCGATTGTGATGATTACCGACGCTGCTTTCTTAAGCCGTTACAGCACCTTAAGTTTTGATGCTAGTGGAAACGCAGGATTGATTTACGTCACTTTATTTATGGGACTCACAGGTCTAGGTGATGCTTCACAAATCATCATGGCCAGGCGAATTGGTCAAGGACAACCAAAAGCATTAAACGCAGTCTTCCAATCTGCGATGCTGGTCATTTTCTGTTTTGCAATCGTCTTTTTCTTCATGATTCAAACCAGTGTTGGAGACATGCTGATGGGATATTCGAAAAACAAGGCCTTAGCGCAAGAGCAAATAGACTTCCTCTCTGTTAGGTCCTACGGTTTTTTTATGGGAGTTTTAATGCTCAGTTTGAACAGCTTTTTTATGGCGACTGGGAAGACGTGGGTAATTATGGTCAGCACTGCTATTTTTGCCTTTTCAAACATTATTCTCGATTACCTGCTCATTTTTGGTTTTTGGAATGTTCCACCTATGGGCGTTGAAGGTGCCGCACTAGCCTCTGTTATTTCAGAAGGAATTACAGCCACCGTACTCTTAATTTTACTTTACAAGTCGAAGGAAAGATTGATGTACGGTATATTTTCAAAATTTCAAATTACCATTAGAAGTCTTCAAAGGCTATTCAAAGTCGGAATGCCCTTAGTAATACAAGGTTTTTTTGCTTTAGCAACCTGGACCGTTTTCTTTACGTGGATAGAACAAATGAGTACCTACGATCTTACAGTTTCTCAAAATATTAGGGCCATCTACTTCTTGGCTTTTGTTCCTATATTCGGATTTGGCGCAACAACAAAGACTTACGTTGCTCAATATATGGACATCAAAGACAGAACTGTTATCCCCAAAATAGTGCGTAGAATTCAGTTTTTAATTATGATTTTCTTGCTCCTTATTTTTCATGGTGCACTACTCTATCCAGCACAAATGATTGCCATTATTAATCCAGACCCAACTTATATTGAAGACAGTGCTTACATTTTGAGAATGGTATTTGGTTCCATTTTGTTTTTTGGCTTGTCAACACCCTACTTCCAAACCATCAATGGCTCTGGAAACACAAGAGTAACATTAGCCATCGAAATCATTTGTATGGTTTTATACATCAGCTATGCCTACCTCACAATAAAAGTTTGGAATTGGAATATTGCTGCCGTTTGGACAGTCGAGTACCTCTATTTTATATCTTTGGGACTATTTTCGATACTGTATTTGTACATTTTTAATTGGCGTAAAAAAGAATATTAATGAAGAATAAAGAAGAGCTAGATATTGTTTTTATGGGAACACCAGCGTTTGCTGTAACCATTTTAGAACAACTGATTAAAGAAGGATATAATATAAAAGCCGTGGTTACTGCTCCAGATCGACCTGCCGGAAGAGGAAGGAAATTAAAAGGAAGCGCAGTTAAGGAATGTGCAATGGCTTATGAAATCCCGATTTTACAACCCACAAATTTGAAAGATGAAGCTTTTGTTTCTGAATTAAAAGGCTTCAAAGCTGATTTATTTATTGTTGTGGCCTTCCGAATGCTGCCAAAAGTCATTTGGGAGATACCACCAATGGGCACCTTTAACCTCCATGGATCTTTGTTACCACAATACAGAGGTGCTGCCCCAATCAATTGGGCCATAATCAATGGTGAAAAAGAAACGGGCGTTACCAGTTTCTTTATTGATGAAAAAATTGATACAGGTGAAATTATCTTAAGTCAAAAAATGCCCATTCATGAAAATGAAACTGCAGGTGAATTACATGATAGAATGATGGTAGTTGCCGCCCAAACAGTTGCCGACACCGTGGAATTAATCAGAAAAGGAGAAGCTCAACCTAAACCGCAACCTGAGGGAGATCTTAAAGAAGCACCGAAAATTCACAAACAAGATTGTTTAATTGATTTTCATCTTCCCATTAATGAAATCCATAATTTTATTTTAGGGATGTCTCCTTATCCTACTGCCTGGATGAAATTAAAGAACAAAGAGAATGGACAAGAGAAAACTTTAAAGGTGTTCAGGTCGGAATGTCCAGAAATGAAGGAAAACACAAAGGTTAAGCTCGAAAAACAGGGTAAAAAACTTATTTTAAACGCTTTAAAGGGTTCTATCCATCTTTTAGAAGTACAACTAGAAGGTAAAAAAAGACTAGATTACATTTCGTTTTTGGCAGGATTCAATCCAGAAGAGTGGGAAATTGTTCATTAATCCTCCACTTTAATTGATTAGATTCTCGTCAACGAAATGCTTATTTAAAATCATGCCGATTTATATATTTTCCCAGATATTGGGCCTTAATCGACAGAAAAATGGAGTTGGTCTGAATAAAGACTTATTAATCTTTTACTAAAAAACCATCAAAACCACCTAAAACACTTATAAACAAAGGTTAATTCGTACCACTTATCAACAAAATGACAGTTTTATCAACATATTTTCATTTTTTTTTGCTCAAACACTTGTGAATGGTGGATATTCCTATATATTTGCTGAAGTATAATTTTTTAACAAACAAAAACCATAACTATGAACAAAGCAGAGTTAATTGAAGCAATGGCTTCAGAAACTGGATTGTCAAAAGCAGATTCTAAAAAAGCTTTAGACGCATTTATTAACGCAACAACAGGAGCATTAAAAAAAGGTGACCGTCTTTCATTAATCGGATTCGGATCTTTTTCTATTTCAAAACGTGCAGCTAGAGTTGGAAGAAACCCACAAACTGGGAAAGAAATTCAAATCGCAGCTAAAAATGTTGTGAAGTTTAAAGCGGGTACAGATTTATCTAACGCAGTTAACTAAGCAATTCAAACAAAATTGCAGGGAGCCCAAAAAGCTCCCTTTTTTTTGCTCTAAACTTTATTTTTATGGAAGAAAAACTACTTCAAGCCCTCTATCAAATCATAACCCCCGAAAAGGTAGAGAAATTTGAACGCATTGCTGCAGATAGAACACGGCATGTTACAGTTGCAGTAGAAAACCTTTTTCAAGAACACAATGCAAGTGCAGTAATGAGAAGCTGTGATTGTTTTGGTATTCAAGATTTACATATCATTGAACAGAACAACAAATTCAGTGTCAACAGAGATATTGCTATGGGTGCTGGACAGTGGGTGAATCATACGCATTATTCTGACAACCTCTACCCGACCACAAAATGCATTCAATCTTTAAAAGAAAAAGGGTATAAAATAGCTGCGACGACTCCACATACAGATGCCTACACCATCAACGACGTGCCTATAGATCAACCTATCGCATTTTTGTTTGGAACAGAGCAAACAGGTTTGTCTGAAAAAGCCTTGGACCTCTCAGACTATTATGTCAAAATACCAATGGTTGGATTTACAGAAAGTTTTAACATATCTGTATCGGCAGCACTCACCATCAATGCAATCCGAACAAGATTGGAACAACAAAATGATTTCGAATGGAAGCTTAATAAAGAAGAACAAACGACTTTAAAAATAGAATGGTGTAAAAGAATCATCAAAAATCCAGATTTGGTTATAAAAGACATGATCCGCAGAATTAGAGAAGAAGAAGCGTAAAAGTCAGTTAAAAAACCAGTTATACATACTATTTTTATTATATTTATCGGACATACTAATTAAAATAAGATAAAATATGGGAAAAGGCGATGTAAAAACAGCAAAAGGAAAACGTTTCAGAGGTTCATATGGTAATTCTAGACCTAGAAAAGCAGCTTCGACAGTTGTGATACCAGAAAAGAAGGAAAAAGAAACTAAAAAAGCAACTGCTACCAAGAAAGCGCCTGCTAAAAAAGCTGCAGCTAAAAAAGCAACCACTACTAAAGCCACAAAACCTGCAGCTAAAAAAACGACCGCAAAAGCAACGACGAAAACTAAAACTGCAGAGAAAAAAACAACAGCAACAAAAAAGGAAGAAAAGCCTAAAGCTGCTGCAAAAAAAGAAGACAAAGAAGACAAATAGTCTTACCTATATATTGAAGAGTCGGCATTATTGTCGACTCTTTTTTTATTCTGTTTTCTTAAGGAATAATTGATTAAACCCTATTGAAAACACTTATTTTTTAACATCTTTGTAAAAAAAGAAAATATGAAACATAATTTTGGAGCAGGTCCATGTATCTTACCTCAAGAGGTTTTTAAAAAGGCCGCAGAAGCAGTTCTTGATTTTAACGGATTATCGATTCTAGAAGTTTCACATAGAAGTGCTGACTTCGTTAAGGTTATGGAAGAAGCTAGAGAAAATGTAAAAAAAGCACTAAATGTCCCTGAAGGATACACCGTTTTATTTCTTCAAGGTGGTGCTAGCTTAGGTTTTTTAATTGCAGCTTATAATTTAGCAGGCAAACACAAAAGAGCAGCATACATCAACACTGGAACTTGGGCAACTAAAGCCATTAAAGAAGGAGTTAATGCAGGACTAGAAGTAGTCGAAATCGCTTCATCTGAAGATAAAGGTTTTAACTATATTCCTGAAGTAGAAGATATTCCTGAAGATATTGATTTCTTACATTATACCTCTAACAATACTATCGTTGGAACGCAATTTAAATCAATCCCTAAAACAAATGTTCCCTTGGTTTGTGATATGTCTTCTGATATCTTTTCTCAACCAATTGATGTTTCTAAATTCGATTTAATATATGCTGGAGCACAAAAGAATTTAGGCCCAGCTGGAGCAACATTATACATTGTAAAAGATAGTATTTTAGGGAAATCTCCACTTCATATCCCTACTTACCTTGACTTGAACGTTCACGCCAAAAAGGACAGTATGTTCAATACTCCTCCTGTTTTCTCTGTGTTTGTTTCTAATTTGAACTTGAAACACTTAATTAACAATGGTGGAGTTGAAGCTATCGCCAAATTAAACAAAGAGAAAGCTGAACTTTTGTATAACGAAATTGATAGCAACCCGAACTTCGAAGGAACAACAACTAAAAAAGACCGTTCTCTGATGAATGTTACCTTTAGATTAACAGATGAAACTAAAAAGGAACGCTTCGATAAACTTTGGAACGATGGAAATATCGTTGGTTTAAAAGGACATAGATCTGTAGGTGGTTACCGTGCATCAATGTATAATGCCCTAGAACTAAAAAGTGTACATGCTCTTGTAGACATCATGAAATCACTGTAAAACAAAAAATACAATGAAAATTTTAGCAAACGACGGTATTTCGCCGGAAGGAATAAAAAAACTCGAGGCAGCTGGATTTACAGTTGTAACCGAACATGTGCAACAAGATCAATTGATTGATACAATCAATAGTGAAAACTATGTTGGGCTTCTTGTTCGATCTGCAACAACAGTCAGAAAAGACCTAATTGACGCTTGCCCAGGACTAAAGTTTATTGGTCGTGGCGGAGTTGGAATGGACAACATTGATGTAGAATACGCGAGAGAGAAAGGAATTACTGTAGAGAATACTCCTGCAGCTTCTTCTCAATCAGTTGCTGAATTAGCAATGGGCTCATTATTCGCTCTTGCACGTTCAACTTACGATTCATACAAAGAAATGCCGAGTAAAGGTAAAGAAGACTTTAAGAGCCTTAAGAAGAAATACAGTAAAGGTGTTGAATTACGTGGAAAGACCTTGTTAATTATTGGTTTTGGCCGAATTGGACAATCCTTAGCGAGCTATGCTTTGGGAGCAGGTATGAAGGTGATTGGATTGACACGTACAGCACGAGAAATTGAAATTCCTATTACAATAGATGGTGTTGGAGAAGTGATCAGCACTGTTAAAACTTCTACGGATCTAGACGAAGTTTTAGGAAAAGCTGACTTTATTACCATGAACGTTCCTAAACAGGAAGACGGAAAAGCGGTAATTGGAAAAGCAGAGTTTGCAAAAATGAAAGATGGTGTGCGCATCGTTAACGTTGCACGTGGTGGAGTAATCAATGAAGATGATTTGATTGAAGCTTTAGAAAGTGGAAAGGTTGCTGCTGCTGCACTAGATGTTTATGAAAATGAACCTTCCCCTAGAACTGACCTTCTAGAACATTCAGTAATCGCCAACACGCCACATATTGGAGCTGCTACTGCTGAAGCTCAAGCAAGAATAGGTACTGAATTAGCAGGTAAAATTATCGATACTTTAAAATAAACTCATTTTTAATGAATACTTAAGCGTTTAGTCTTTTGATTAAACGCTTTTTTTATTCTTCTATGTGCTTGTGTATCTGTCTGCTTTGATTTTAAATTTTGTAGTCCAAAAAAATCAATGTATTTTTAGATTCAATCGCATACTAATATCTTTATAATAAAAGGAAATGAAAAGGTTAACTGTACTTCTGAGTTTATCTACCTGCTTCACATTTGGATTCACCAACTGCAATAAGAAATGCGCCTCAGCAAATCCTACTTGTGAAGAAACAGTACCTAATGAAGCATGTATGGCTCACTTTAACAGATGGTTTTACAATGCCGACAAAAACAAATGTGAACTTATTTCATACAGCGGTTGTTCTGCCAAAGGATTCGAAACTCTTGATGATTGTAAAGCATGCAAATGCAATTAACCCGCAGTTGGAAGTTCTTTTTTTCTTAAGAATCTTTTCATCAAGTAGGCAATAATTAAAGTGGAGAAAAAAGAAAAACTACCATATAAAACTGCGATAAGTGAAAGCCCGTCAATTTGAATCACATTATTGGCCAAGAAAATAGCCAAGGCTGAATTTTGTAGTCCCATTTCTATGGCAATAGTATACTTTCCCTCATGATTGATTCCTGTCCAGCCAGAAAGGTAGAATCCTACAAACATGACGAACACATTTAAAAATAATGCAGGAAGTAAGAGTTCACCATATTCCGCCACAGATTTGGTTCCATTCCCCTGCTCATCGATTAAAACCAGTAAGAAAACAGTAAAAAGAATTCCTGGTAAAATGTACCGTAAAGGCTTGCGAATTTTCTCTACGAAATGAGGTAAATAATGTTGTACTATAACACCTGAAATTACAGGCAATAAAACGGTAAACAAAACTTCTATAAAGGTATCATACATTGAAAGCTGAACTTCTTTAGAGGAAGTCCAAAAGAATGAAAAAGCAAGGTCTAAAATAAACGGAATCGTTAAGACAATCAAAAAACTATTGAAAGCCGTAATCGATACAGACAAGGCTACACGTCCTTTTAACATGTAGGTAACAATATTGGAGGAAGTACCGCCAGGACAAGCTGCAATCAACACAATTCCCAACTGATAAATAGGATCCAACTGAAAAGCAAAAGCAATTCCAAATCCAATCAATGGCATAAGCACCAATTGTCCAAACAACCCAAATAGAATCGCTTTAGGTGCAACAAAGACCCTTTTAAAGTCTTTCGCTTTAAGCCCCATACCAATCCCAAACATGATTATTCCAATAGCAATTGGCAATAAATAGTTTAAGAGTGTTTGCATGTTTTAGGTATTAGTAGGCTTTTTTAATACGATCCATCGCCCTTTGATCGTCTTTTTCTTTTAAATCTTGACGCTTATCGTATAATTTCTTTCCTTGAGCAAGAGCAATTTCTATTTTTGCAAGTCCTTTATCATTGATAAAAAGTCGCAACGGAACAATCGTAAAGCCTTTGGTCTTCATTTTTTTATCCAGCTTATTGATTTCCTTTCTATTCAACAGCAGTTTTCTATCTGCCTTTGGTTTATGTTGGTAAAAAGAAGCATTTCCATATTCTGCAATGTGCATATTCCTCAGAAAAACCTCTCCGTTTTCGATTACACAAAAGGCTTCGAGTATACTCGCTTTTCCAAGACGAATACTTTTAATCTCTGTCCCCCCTAACTGAATTCCGGCAACATACTTATCAAGCAGCTGATACTCAAATCGAGCACGTTTATTAACAATATTTATTCGGTTATTATTTGCGGACATACTTCAATTGTTTTGTTGAAACCAGTTGATCTAAATCAATTTGATTTAAACGAATTACCCCAAAGTAAAAGAAAATTACTGTTGTGGTCATCAAAACATGACTTAAATCCTCTTTGTTAAACCAAAGATGCGGATTATACTGCAATGTGAAAATAAAAATCGAAGGAATAAGAACAATTACAGCAAGCACGGTGTACTTAAATGAGCTTAATCCTTTTCGCCAATAGTAAACACCAAATCCTAAACAAAAGAATAAATAGGTAATTACAGCATCAGCCATCACAAATATAAAGGACTGCAATGCTATCGCTAAAACTGTAAAAACAAGTAGTTTGACGTATAGAAGTCCCATGAGGACTTTATAGAATTTTGGACTCAATACGTTTAAACTAATCATAGCTTTCCCCGCATGAAAAGCTGAGAACAATCCTAATGTCCAGGTCGGAAACTTTCCATAAACTCCAGTATAATTAAAGAACATGTGCCCAAACCCACTAAAAAAAGTGCTTAATCCGAAAAGCAAGTAAAACATTTTCCAGTGTTTTTGAAAACTATTTTCAACAGGATTAAATCTAAAGTAAATCACAAAACAAGTGATGGCAATCATCATGTTTGTTACTAAGGCCATTGGTTCTTGAAGGCATAGTCCAAAAAGATTGAAGGGCAATTTTTCTAAAGGGATGTCACAAAGGTTCTCCATAACTGATATTAAAGGGGCAAAAATAAGGAATTCTTTCAAAAGAAACGAAATGCAATGGAAAACATGAAATATTCTGAAAAATTTAAGATTTTCAATAAATGCTGCTTAACTTTGTAGCCGTGAATTTACCTTCAAAATATCTAAACGAAGCTGTTGAACAATTCGCTTCTTTACCTAGCATTGGGAAAAGAAGTGCTTTGCGATTAGTACTAGAGCTTTTAAAGCGCTCACCTGAAGAAATAGACCGGTTTTCAAACGCTGTTAGCGCCATTAAGGAGAACATTAACTATTGTGATAGCTGCGGAAATATTTCCGATGAAAAAAAATGTACGATCTGTGCCAACCCAGCACGTGATCATAGAATGGTTTGTATTGTAGAAGACATTCGCGACATCATGGCCATTGAAGCAACAGGAAGTTACCGCGGAATCTACCATGTGCTTGGAGGAGTTATTTCACCAATGGATGGACAAGGACCTGAAGATTTAAACATCAACTCACTTCTTAACAAAGTAAAGAACAAAGAAATAGACGAGATTATTTTCGCATTAAGCGCTACGATGGAAGGTGACACAACAAACTTTTACATCTATAAAAAAATATCGCCTACAGAAATAACTGTTACCACACTCTCTAGAGGAGTTTCCATCGGAACAGAGCTGCACTATGCCGACGAACTAACCCTAGGAAGGTCTATTCTTCAAAGACTTCCATTTGAGTCGACATTCAAACAAAATTAATTTCTAAAGATCTTTCCTTTGTTTGTTTAACGAATTATAACTATTGTTGTATTCGTAATCAACAAAGACCCCAAATGCTATATATCCTTCATCTCCTCCTTTCAGGTTATAACATTTTAAGCCCCAGCCCTAATCATTTCACTTTAAATATAGAGCAAGCTATATTCTTTGGCTTTTTCAAAATTCAGTCCACATCCAATCAAATAGAGTTTGACGACAAATGGGTTGCTGCTGACGGAAGCAACAATATCTTCTTCTCCTTCCCTATTACCGTTTTAGTTTTCTTTGCCTTTATTGGTGTGCTGATTGGACTCTTGGTTGTTTATTATTGGAACCGAATTCTAAAGAAGATTCTGAAAAGGAAAAAAGAAACTGAACTACAGCTCAAAGCCCTACTTCTTGAAGTAAAAAAGAGTGACGAAGATAAAAAAGTTCTTCTTCAAGAAATCCATCACCGTGTAAAAAACAACCTGCAAATTGTTTCGAGCATGCTCAATATGCAAGCGAATTCTATTGAAGACAGGACTACAAAATTGGCCTTAAATGAAGCCAAGGAACGCATCCAGACCATTGCTTTGGTTCACAACAAAATCTACAAGTCCCCAACCATCGGGGAAGTCGATTTAAGAGACTATACACAGTCGCTTTTTGAAGACCTCAAGTCCCAAGACCCTTTAAACTCAAATGTACAACTATCGGTCGACGCTTCCTCTTTAAAAATAGCCATGGATTCACTTGTTCCACTGGCATTGATTTTAAACGAACTTTACAGCAATAGTTTAAAACATGCTTTTATACAACAAGACAATCCTTTAATTACAGTTAAATTCGGATGGGAGCCAACAAGTGAAACGCTTCACTTCATTTACAAGGACAATGGAACTTGGAAAAAAGCTAAGAAGCAAGACAGTTTTGGGACAACCTTAATAGATATTTTTACCGAACAAATCGATGGTGAATACACACTTAACAATAAAAAAGAAGAGACCAAGTATGGTTTTAAATTTAAAATTTCAAGTCAAAATATAGTTGATTCAAATACCTAACCCAATCGGACCCAACTCCCTTTTAACAGATGCATTTTTCTTTTCATAAAATTCTTAAATTTTTCGTGCAATTTATAATATTAAATACTATATTGTGTAAACAAATAGAAAGTAGAACGCTTACTTTATTATATTCACCGAACGTTAAAAACGTTCATAAACTTATTTATCATGGAAGTATTTTTTAACACTGACAAAAACATTGAAGCAAAAGAAAGAATCGAAGCTTATTTCACGAAACAAATCAAAGAAGATTTAGCACGTTTCGAAGATAGAGTAACCCGTGTTGAAGTTCACCTTTCTGATGAAAACGGAGCAAAATCAGGTACAAAAGATAAAAAATGTGTTCTAGAGGTTCGTCCACAAGGTTTAAAACCTGTTGCTGTGACAAGCCACGACGATTCTATTGAAAAGGCGATAAGTTCTGCTACAAAAAAGATGGAAAGTAGTTTGACCTCTCTTATTGGTAAATTGCAAAACCATTAAAGAATGAAATAAAACAAATGACAATAGCGTCCTCTATACGAGGCGCTATTTTCATTTTATCCCCTTTTATTTCAACCTTTAATATTAACCATTCAAAACCCTAATTCCATATTTTAACCAATTGTCCATAAAGATTCAATAAAATTATGTTTCTTTGAAGACTATAAATTAACAACCAATAACAAAATGAAAGTATTTTTTACTACGGTGTTGGCAACAACATTATTCTTTGGGTTAAACGCTCAAAAAAACAATATAGATTTTGTAGAGTACGAGTTAGACAACGGAATGCATGTTATTTTACATGAAGACAATTCCACTCCAATTGTTGCAGTTTCTATAATGTATCACGTAGGTTCTAAGAATGAGAATCCAGACAGAACAGGATTTGCACACTTCTTTGAGCACCTTATGTTCGAAGGAAGTGAAAACATCGAAAGAGGTGAATTCGACAAGTATATTGAACGCAATGGAGGTACTTTAAATGCCTACACTTCGCAAGATAAAACCTATTACTATGAGATTTTTTCTTCAAACAATTTAGAGTTAGGACTTTGGTTAGAGTCTGAAAGACTATTACATGCCAAAGTTGACAATAAAGGGATTGAAACACAACGTGAAGTTGTTAAGGAAGAAAAAAGACAACGTGTAGACAATCAACCTTATGGGTCCTTTATGGCTGAAGCTTTTGATCGATTGTTTCAACAGCACCCATACAAATGGACGCCAATTGGTTACATGGAACATCTCGACGCTGCTCAAGAAGAAGATTATGTAAACTTTTACAAGACTTTTTATGTTCCTGCGAATGCAACATTATCAATTGCTGGAGATATCAACATTGAAGAAGCAAAGGTTTTAATCGATAAATACTTCTCTACAATCCCTAAAGGACAAGCGATCAACCTTTACCGTGACTACTTGACCTTAGAGGAGGAAGAGTTCGCAAAAACTTATGGAAAAAGTAAGTCAGTTTTTAACGACAAAGATTTCTTTAGCAGTGATTCTAAGGAAGGAAAAGCATTGATTGCTGAATACGAAAAGAAAGAAACTGTAATTCCTCGACCTGAAGTTGTAGAGCCTGCATTAGAAAAAGAAATCGTTGATACAATTTATGATAACATTCAATTACCCGCAGTATTTATTGCGTATCATTCTCCTGCTCAAAACTCAAAAGATGCTTATGCATTAGAAATGCTAAACACAATACTTTCTGGAGGAACAAGTTCAAGAATGAACAAGAATATTGTTGAGGCAAATGAATTGGCCGTTGCAGCATTCTCTTTTTCTTTCCCATTAGAAGATCCAGGCATGGCTCTTTTTGCGGGTATTGCAAGTAAAGACACAGACGTTAAGGATTTAAAAAGCGCTCTTGATGCTGAAATCGACCGTGCAAAAACAGAATTGGTTTCTGAAACAGAATTCCAAAAAGTAAAGAACCAGTTTGAAAATGATTTCTATTCTTCAAATAGCTCTGTTGCAGGTAAAGCAGAGTCTTTGGCGAATTACCATGTATTTTATAACGACGCCAACTTAATCAATAAGCAACTCGAAGTTTACGAAGACATTACTCGTGAAGATCTTATGAAAGTGGCGAATCAATATCTTAAAAAAGACGCCCGTGTTGTATTGTATTACCTACCAAAACAATAAGCGTAAAGCGTGTATTAACATTCAAAAAAGATGAAGATGAAAATGAAAAATATATTTATAGGAATGGCCGTTGCGTTAACATCTGTCTTTTCGTACGGACAAATTGACCGTTCCAAAGCACCTGTCCCAGGAGCCGCTCCAGAAATTAACATTGCAGATCCTGTTGTCTTTGACCTAGACAACGGTATGAAAGTAATTCTTTCAACGAACAACAAAATCCCTAAAGTTTCTTTTAACCTTGTGATGGGTTCTGATCCTCGATTAGAAGGTCAAAAAGCAGGTTTATCTGAAATGGCTGGAAACCTGTTACTTTCTGGTACAGAAAACAGAACTAAAGATCAGTTAGACGAAGAAAAAGACTTTATTGGAGCCTACTTATCGGCTAGTAGTTCTGGAATTTATCTTAGTGTTTTAACAAAACATATGGACAAAGGCTTAGATCTGATGACAGACGTTATGAAAAATGCAAGCTTCCCAGAAAGTGAATTCGAACGCATCAAAAAACAATTTGAATCTAGCTTGTTTTCTACTAAATCGGATGCTAGTTCAATGATGTCTAACGCAATGTACAAAGCCGTTTTTTCTGATGAACACCCTTATGGTGAAGTAATGACCGAAGAAACACTTAACAACATCAAGCGCCAAGATGTAATTGATTTCTACAATAAACAATTTACACCAGCAGGAAGTTACCTTGTTATTGTTGGTGACATTGAAGTTGAACAAGCTAAAAAAATTGCCAATGAACGTTTTGCAGATTGGGAAGGTGGTGTCCCTTACGAAAAGGAATACAACCATGGTATCAAACCCAATGGAAACCGTGTGATTTTTGTTGAAAAACCTGGGGCAGTTCAATCTGTTATTAGTATTGCTTTTCCGGTAGACATAACTCCAGGGCATGAAGACCATATACAACTTTCAGTTTTGAATAAATTGTTAGGTGGTGGTGGATTTGGAACACGTTTGATGCAAAATCTACGTGAAGACAAAGCGTATACATACGGCGCATATTCTAGTTTAAACATTAACAGAAAAGGAAGTTTACTTTCGGCAACAGGAAACTTTAGAAATGAAGTGACCGACTCTGCAATCGTTCAATTCTTATATGAATTCACACGCATTACAGAAGGTCTTCCAACAGAAGAAGAACTAGAGTTAAATAAAGCTTCTATGGCAGGTAGTTTTGCACGTACTTTAGAGTCACCACGTACAATTGCTAATTTTGCCTTAAATACCTACAGAAACAATCTTCCTTCAGACTATTACCAGACTTATTTAAAGAAATTGAGTAAGGTTTCTGATGCTGACATATTACGTATGGGTAAGAAATACATTACGCCAAACAATCTTAACATTATTGTGGTAGGAAATAAAGAAGTTTTGGAAAGCCTAAAACAATTTGACGCTGATGGTGAAATTGAAATTCTTGATGCATTTGGAAACCCCGCAGAAGAAATTAACTATGCTCCTGCAGATATTTCAAAAACTGAAGTCTTTGAGAACTACCTAATGGCTGTAACAAAAACTTCATCGATGAAGAAAGCGGAAAAGAAGTTAGGAAAAATAAAGACTCTAAAAAAGGAGGCTACCGTGATTCCTGATGGCACACCAATGGAATTGAAAATGACCACTTATTTTCAAGCACCAAACACAAACGCTACCAAAATGGAATTCAACGGTATGGTTCTTCAACAAGAAATCTTTAATGGTACTGAAGGAATCACAAAAGCGATGAATCAAACAGGTGGTTCAGATATAACAAAGTACACAGAAGAAGAAATAATTGCGAAGAAAAAGACTTCTGCAGCATTTTCAGAATATAGCTTATTGTGTAATACTGAAGATGTTGAACTCCTGGGTATTGAAAACAAAGACGGTGTTGATCATTATGTAATTCAATACAAACTTGGTGAAACAACCACAACGGCTTACTATAGTAAAGAAACAGGATTAAAATCTTATACGAATAGCCTGGAAGTGACCGAAGAAGGTCCACAAAGTATCACTACTATTCACAGTGAGTATACTGACTATAAAGGGTATTTATTCCCAAAAAAGACTTCTCAGGTTGTTGAATCTATGAGTATGACATCAACGCTAAATGCGATTGAAGTGAATGGAAAAATAGATGCAAAAGTATTTGAAATAAAATAAACTTTATTTTATCAATTCTTTAAAAGCGGACTAAAATTAGTCCGCTTTTTTTGTCCCATATTTCTCTTCGCCCCTTTTTATTTAAGGAATTAATCAACTTACACATCAAAATATTAAATCAAAATTGTTAAACTTGTGCAAAGCAATTAACAAATGAAGAAAGTCATTACCATTCCCAATGCCCCCGCTCCTATTGGACCGTATAGCCAGGCGATTCTAAAAGACAACACTTTATATGTAAGTGGACAAATCCCGCTTGACCCTAAAACTGGTGAATTGCAATTGGACAGTATTCAACAAGCAACTCAACAAGTTATGGAAAACATTAAGGCTTTGGTTGAAACTGCTGGACTTTCTATGAAGGACATAGTAAAATGCAGTATTTTCTTAAAAACAATGGATGATTTTGCAGCTGTCAATGAAGTTTATGCAAGTTACTTCCAGTCAGAACCACCAGCAAGAGAGACAGTTGCGGTAAGTCAATTGCCTTTAGATGTTCCTGTTGAAATATCTTGTATAGCGATGCGTTAAGCATCTTATTTTATTATGCTTTAGAAGCTTTGGAAAACAAATCAATTCGCATATCTGTAATTATCGTCAACTACAATGTTGAGTACTTTCTCGAACAGTGCTTGAACTCTGTATTTGATGCACTCAAGAACATTGAAGGTGAAGTTTTTGTGGTCGACAATAATTCAATTGATGGGTCTGTCGAAATGGTGAAACAACAATTTCCTCAAGCTCAACTTATCGCCAATAAAAACAATGTTGGATTTTCAGTTGCAAATAATCAAGCCATTCGTATTGCTAAAGGAGATTATGTCCTATTACTTAATCCAGATACTGTAGTTGAGGAAGACACTTTCCAAAAATGTATAGACTTCATGGACAAAAATCCCGAAGGCGGTGGTTTGGGAGTTAGAATGATCGACGGAAAAGGACATTTTTTGCCAGAAAGTAAAAGAGGACTCCCTACTCCTTCTGTTGCATTTTATAAAATATTTGGCTTTTCTCGTATTTTCCCTAAAAGTAAAACCTTTGGAAAATACCATTTAGGCTATTTAGATGAACATGAAACCAATGAAGTTGAAATATTAAGTGGTGCATTTATGTTTATGCGCAAAGAAGCCTTAGATAAAGTTGGTCTGCTTGATGAAGCCTTTTTTATGTACGGTGAAGATATTGACTTGTCCTACCGGATAATCAAAGGAGGTTATAAAAACTTTTACTTTCCTGAAACTCAGATCATACACTACAAAGGAGAAAGCACAAAAAAAAGCAGCATTAACTATGTCTTCGTTTTTTATCGTGCAATGGTCATCTTTGCAGAAAAACATTTTTCACAAAAGAACGCCAAACTCTTTTCATTTTTCATCAATTTAGCCATATACTTCAGGGCAGGTCTAGCATTATTGAACCGTTTTATCAAACGTATTTTTCTACCCGCATTTGATTTCGCAGCCATTTTACTCGGACTTCACTTTCTAACGCAGCTTTGGTCCTTGGAAAGTATAGATTTTCCAATTCATATTTTAAAATACTCACTACCAGGATACACGATTGCATGGTTGGCCACTAACTTTTACTCAGGAGCCTACGATTTTCCCATTAAACTTAAATCGTATTTCTCGGGAACATTAATAGGAACAGCAATTATATTGGTAGTTTACGCATTGCTTCCCAAGGACCTTCAGTTTTCAAGACTTTTCATCCTTTTAGGGGCAGCTATGGTTTTGAGTTACTTCTTACTCTCTAGAATTGTTTTACACCTAATTCTGGGTAAACGCTTCGACCTTAGAGGTGTAAAAAATAAAAACTTTGCAATTATTGGTGAACCCAATGAAGTAGATCGTGTGAAGCAAATATTAAAAAACACTCCTCATAAAGTCAATAAAATTTACCCTGTTTCTCCCACCCATAAAAAGACGGAGAAAGACAGCGGGGTTTTGAATCAATTGGATCAGATCATTGATATTTATGACATAGATGAAGTTATTTTCTGTGCAAAAAACACCACTGCTGAATCAATTATCAATTGGATGTCAAGAACCGCATCAAACAAAGTTGAATTTAAAATTGCGCAACCCAATAGCATGTATCTTATCGGTAGTAATTCTATTGATACCGCGGGAGATTTATATTTGATGGAAATTGACAACATTTCTACACCTTCGAGCAAACGAAACAAGCGTACCTTTGATATTATTGTTGCATTATTTGTGTTACTTTCTCTCCCCCTTTCAATTTGGTTCTACAAAAATAAATTAAAACTCATACAAAATAGCTGGTCTGTGCTCATTGGTAAAACCTCATGGATAGGCTATTCTTACGATGAAAAACCCATTTCAAGAACGCTTCCCCAAATCAAGAGTGGTGTCCTTACTCCAGCTGAAGGAGAATCAGCGAACATGGACAGGACCTTACGTTCAAAGCTGAATTTAATCTATGCCCGAGACTATTCGATAATGAATGACATAGGCATTCTGCGTAAATATTGGAAAAGGTTAGACCGATAAATCAGGACTTTTCGTTTGTATTAACCGAATTTTAGGTTATTTTTGTGCTGCAATAAAAATGAGTATAATTCTATAAATATAAATATGTCACAAGTAGAAATTCGTCTTCCAAAAATGGGAGAAAGTGTTACCGAAGCAACCATTACCAATTGGATTAAAGGTGTTGGTGATACAATTGAAATCGACGAACCACTTGTAGAAGTGGCAACAGACAAAGTTGACAATGAGCTTCCTTCTGAAGTATCTGGAACTGTAGCAAAAATTTTCTTTGAAGTAGATGAAGTTGCTCAGGTTGGTGATGTTATCGCTTTAATTTCAACAAATGGAGAGGTAGCTGATGATACAAAAGAGGAAAACACTGAAGTTGAAAAAGCTGCTGAAGTTGTTGATCAAACCGTAAACGATGCTGTTGCAGCAGTACATAAGAGTGGAGATTTAGACAAAAACGGACCAAGCGGGAAATTTTATTCACCATTGGTAAGAAGCATTGCTGAGAAAGAAGGCATAGCGATGAATGAATTAGAAAGTATCAACGGAACTGGACAAAATGGTCGAGTAACGAAAAAAGATATTTTTGATTATATAGAAAACCGAGGTAAGCAGCCTGTTGCGGCAAAAGAAGTTGCTCAACCAGCAGAAACAACAGCTCCAAAAGCACCAGCACCAGCGCCGAAACCAGCAAGTGCTCCTACTATGGAAGGTGATGAAATCATTGAAATGGACCGCATGAGAAAATTAATCTCAGAGCATATGGTTCGATCTAAACATACCTCACCACACGTAACTTCATTCGTTGAAGCAGACGTTACTGAGATTTGGAACTGGAGAAACAAAATAAAAGGAGAATTTAAGGCTAAAGAAGGTGAAAACTTTACTTTTACGCCAGTTTTCATTGAAGCAGTTGCAAAGGCAATAAAAGACTTCCCATTGATTAACATCAGTGTTGATGGTGACAGAATTATCAAAAGAAAAGACATTAACATCGGAATGGCAGCAGCACTTCCTTCTGGAAATCTAATTGTTCCTGTAATTAAGAATGCTGACAGATTAAACCTATACGGTTTGGCCAAGCAAGTTAATGAGATGGCCAATAAAGCACGTCAAGGAAAATTATCTTCTGATGAAATCAGTGGCGGAACTTATACAATGACCAACGTTGGAACATTTGGAAACGTAATGGGAACACCTATTATCAACCAACCACAAGTGGCTATTCTTGCAACAGGTGCAATTCGTAAAGTACCAGCTGTAGTAGAAACACCTCAAGGTGATTTTATTGGAATTAGATACAAAATGTTCTTATCGCACTCTTATGACCACAGAGTTGTAGATGGTGCCCTAGGAGGTATGTTTGTAAAAAGAGTTGCTGAGTATCTAGAATCTTTTGATCCGAACACAAAACTATAGTCGTTTAGACACTTTATAAAATTAACTCGTTTAGATTTTCTAAACGAGTTTTTTGCTATATTTACATTCATGAGAAGCTTAATCAACATTTTACTGACCCTGATAATCAGTATACATAGTCTGAATGCTCAGATGACTGATCAGCAAATCGATGAGTTTTTAAAAACTGCAACAGATCGCGAATTGGTTCAAAAAAACACCACTTTAATGTTGGAAGGTTTTTTTGACCAATCAATAATTATCGCTGATGAACTTTTGAAGAAAGAACCAGAAAATGCTAACTTCAATTACAGAAAAGGTTTTGCGATTTTCAACTCAACATCTGATTATTCAAAAGCGATTCCTTATTTGTTGAAAGGAAAAGAAAAAATCAATGCCAACAGCGACCAAATGTCTCCTAATGAAAAATCAGCGCCAAGAGAAGTGCTATATTATTTAGGTCGTAGCTACCATCTTACCAATGAGATTACTAGTGCTGAAAAATACTACACAGCATATTTAGACATCACAAACAAAGAAAATGAATTCGTTTTAGATGCCCAATTGAGACTTAAACAGTGTGTAAACGCTAAAGAATTGATGGCGACACCACGTAATTATCAAATCATCAATCTTGGCAATAAAATCAATACAAAATATCCAGAATACGCGCCCATTATTTCACTCGATGGTTCGGTATTGTATTTTACATCTAGAAGATTAAGAGCTGATGGTTCTAATAAAGACATCAAAGAACCCTACAAAAACTTACACCTCGAAGATGTATATTATGCCCAACGCATTGATATTGATACTTGGGACACCCCCAAGCTTATGGATTTCTCTTTGCCTGAAAGAAATGAAGCGACAGTGGCTGTAAGTAGCGATGAACGTTCTTTTTATATCTACAAAGATGATGCTGGTAACGGAGATATCTTTAAAACAGAATATAAAGACAGTAAATTTGAAAACCTTTCTCCCATAGATGTTGAAGGTGTCAATACTGAAGCTTGGGAACCTCATATTACAGCGAGTCCAGACGGAAAGTACAAGTACTTCTCTTCTGACCGAGAGGGCGGTTTTGGAGGTCGAGATATTTATAGAATCACAAAACTTCCCAACGGACAATGGAGTAAACCAATGAATTTAGGACCAACAATTAACACTCCATATGATGAAGATTCACCATTTATTTCTGTAGATAATAAAACACTATATTTTTCACACAATGGTGAAAAAAGTATAGGAGGTTTTGATGTTTTTGTAAGTGTTTTAAATGAAGAAGATCAATCTTGGAGTGACCCAATTAATTTAGGCGTCCCATTAAATTCAACAGGTGATGATATCTATTACACCACAACCGCTGATGGTTTAACTGGTTATTACACCTCATTTAGAGCAGATGGTTTCGGAGAAAAAGATATTTACGAAGTTCGAAATGATTATTTAGGCATTGATAACATAGCAGTTTTAACAGGTAAAGTTAGCTCCACCACAGGAGAACCAATTCCTGAAGATGTTGCTTTTACCTTAAAATGTTTAAACTGCGCCCAAGAGTCTATTAGAGAAATCAATTTACGTCCTTCTGATGGTGGATTTTTCGCAACCATAGAAAAATGTCGTGACTATGAAATCATTTTCCATCACAAGAATGGTGAAGAAGAATTTTATCGTAAAAAATTCAGTACCGATTGTAACCAAGGATACGACAACAATGTGCATGATATTTTAATTGATTTAAATACAATGTCGGTCATCACAGATGGAGATGTCCAAGAAGTTAATGATTTTGTTTACTCACCATTAGAAATCAAGCACTTCTTTGGTTACAACAATATTGAACTAAGCACAGCAACAGGTGGACTAAAAGATTTGGTTGAAGAAATGTCAAAACAAGCAGAGAACGGAAGAACAGATTTTGTAATTACCATCAATGCTTCAGCTTCCAAAGTTCCAACTAGAACCTTTAAAAACAACATGACCTTGGCCAATAAAAGAGCGCGTTATGTATATGATTTATTGGATGAATACTTCAAAAATAATGAGCAATTCGAGAATGCCGTTAAATTGAATATTAACAAAATTGGAGTGAATGGACCAAGTTATAGCTATGGAACACATACCCAGATTGATAAATATGCTCCTTATCAATATGTAATCATTCAGTTGAATGGACAATCTGAAAATGATGAGGAAATGAAAGTCATTAAATCAAAGGATAATGAATTGAAAAAGATGCCAAAATAATAGTCTTATTTTTGTAACTATTTATGCTAAGTCAAGTATATATACATGATTCAATTTAATACCATGGTTAGTTCTACAATTAAGTCTATTTTAATTTTCGTAGTTTTATGCATTTCTACGATAAACTTTTCACAAAATCTTACAGAGCAACAGCTCAATCATATACTTGAAACCAGTACGGAACCAGAGTTAGTAAGACTTAATACCGAACTGATCATCAATAAAAATTATTACCACGCTTCGATAGTGGCTGATAAACTATTGACTTTTAATCAAGAGAGTCCAAATTACAACTACCGTAAAGGGTTTTCAATTTTTACGAATGCTACATTTTTCAATGAAGCCATCCCCTATTTCGAAATTGCAATCACTGACGTCAATAAGAATTACGACATGTTATCTCACAAAGAGCTTTCAGCGCCTATTGATGCACTCTATTACATGGGTCGTTCTCATCACTTGTCAGGTAAAATGGATCAAGCAATTGAGTATTACCAACAATTTCTAGCACTCATTGGCAAAAAGAATGTTTTGGTTCAACAAACCGAGCTTTACATTACACAATGTCATGAAGCAAAAAAAATCATGAAAACACCTGTTGATTATGAAGTAATAAACGTTGGAAGCACTATAAACACAGACAAACCGGAATACAGCCCTGTTGTTTCACTGGATGGTTCTGCATTGTATTTTACCTCGAGAAGACTTCATTCAGACTCTGCAAACATAAACATTAAAGAGCCTGGAACAAACTTACATTTAGAGGATGTTTATGTTTCCTATAAAGATAAAAACAACCAATGGACTGTGCCAAAAATCATGGACTTTTGCAAGCCTGAATACAATGAGGCTACCGTTGCGGTGAGTACAGATGAGCGCAGAATTTATGTGTACAAAGACGAAACAGGAAATGGAGACATCTATTATTCCAACTTTGAATCAAGTGAGTTTCAGGAGTTGAAATTTTTAGAAGACAAAGGAGTTAATACAAAGGCTTGGGAAACCCACATTACCGTTTCACCAGATGGCCAACGAAAATACTTCGCATCAGACCGTGAAGGAGGATATGGAGGAAGAGATATTTATATGATAGAAAAGTCTGCTGATGGCAATTGGAGTGAACCTGTCAATCTTGGCCCAACCATTAATACACCTCACGATGAAGACGCCCCATTTATTGCAGTAGACAATAAAACCATGTACTTTGCCCATAACGGTCCAAAAAGTATGGGTGGTTTTGACATCT
This sequence comes from Brumimicrobium sp., assembly GCF_048268645.1. Classification (NCBI taxonomy): domain Bacteria; kingdom Pseudomonadati; phylum Bacteroidota; class Flavobacteriia; order Flavobacteriales; family Crocinitomicaceae; genus Brumimicrobium; species Brumimicrobium sp. The sequence goes on from NZ_JBLWVE010000003.1 coordinate 56,452, forward strand.
TTACCACTCATATTCAAGAAAATGGAGAGTGGTCGGAACCTTTAAATTTAGGCTACCCGCTAAATTCAACAAGTGATGAAATTTACTACACAACAACAGTAGATGGGCTTACAGGGTATTTAACATCGTACCGTGATGGTGGATATGGAGACAAAGATATTTATGAAGTTAGAAACAAGCATCTTGGTGTAGACAACATTGCTGTTTTACTCGGAGAAATAGAAACCAAAGATAAATCCCCATTACCTGAACACATCGCTTTCACCGTTAAATGTTTAGATTGTGATGACCCTTATGAATTCACATTGTTTCCAAGAATTTCAGATGGAACTTTCTTTGCTTCACTTTATCCTTGTCAAGAATACGAAGTGACATTCCATAAAAACAATGGTGAGGAAGAAATTTCTCAAGAAATCATAAAAACAAATTGTGACCTAAAGTATGAAGAAATTTACCGTAGAATGGTTCTAGATGTTCCTGGATTAACAGTAATGAAACCGGAAGAATTAATACCATCTTACAAACCTCTGGCAATGAAACATTTCTTTGGTTACAATAAGAATAAATTGGATCCAGAAAAAGGAGCATTAAAAATATTTATGGACTCATTGAATGCCCAAATTAAAGATGGAAGAACTTCTATCGAGATTGAAATCAATTCTTCTGCATCTACTGTACCCACCAAAACTTTTGGTCACAACAGAGTACTTGCAGAACAAAGAGCTCAAGGAGTGAAACATTTTTTGGTACAATATTTTAAAGAAAAAGACATCTCCGATTCAATCGAATTAAAAATTAATAACATTTCTATTTCAGGTCCGGCTTATTCTGGCGATTATCAAAACATTGAAAAATATGCCCCTTTCCAATATGTTGAATTAAGCATAGGAGGAATTAATGTTCAAGATACAGACATTCAATTGCTTGAATCTAAAGACGGGTCACCCAAAATAGAAAAAAACAAAGTGCTTCACCTCAAAGATCAGCAAGGAGACACTTTCACACAAGGAGAATTTAAGGAAGGAGAGTACCAATATCAAGTCATAGTAGGTATCTTCGAAAGAATTCATTACGCAGAAGGAATGGTAAAAAGTACGACACAAAAAGGTTTTGATGCTAAAATCATCGGTAAAAGGAACGGAATGCATGTAGTATCAGCAGGTTCTACCAATACACACGAAGAAGCAGTAGCACTTTTAAAGCGTATCCGAAATGAAGTTATCTCTTCTGCTTGGATATTAAACATAAAGAATTGATATTTGTGAAACGATAACTTTAAGGTGGGTTATAAGAACCCACTTTTTTATTTTATATATATGAGCTTAAATTTAAAAAATGACCTTTGTGTCTTTGATATTGAATCAACTGGATTAGATGTATCACAAGACAGAATTGTAGAAATTTCAATGTTGAAAAAAAGTTCAACTGGAGAAGAATCTAGTTTAACTTTACGTTTAAACCCAGAAATGGAAATTTCAAAAGAGAGCTCTGAAATTCATGGAATAACACAAGAAGACATTAAAGACGCACCTACATTTAAGGAAGCTGCCGATCAGATTGCTGATTTCATTGGAAGTTCAGATTTGGCTGGATTTAATTCAAACAAATTTGACATACCTATGTTAGCCGAGGAGTTTTTACGTGTAGGGCATTCATTTGATATGCGTGCAAGAAAATTTATAGATGTTCAAAACATCTTCCATAAAATGGAGCAAAGAACCCTTCTAGCTGCATATAAGTTCTACTGCGACAAAGAATTGATCAATGCCCATAGTGCGGAAGCAGACGTTATTGCTACTTATGAGGTGCTAAAAGCACAAGTAGAGCGTTATGAAGAACTTGAAAATGATATGGATTTTCTAGCAGAATTTTCTACTCAAAATAAGTTTAAAATCATTGACTTCGCAGGTCGTTTAGCAGAAAATGAGAAAGGAGAACCTGTTTATAACTTCGGTAAGCACAAAGGCAAAACCATTGAAGAGGTAGATAGAAATGAACCTGGTTATTACGGCTGGATGATGAATGGAAATTTCCCTCGTTATACCAAAGCTGTGCTAAAAGCTGAGATGGAAAAAATCAAAGCGAAAAGACAAGAAAATAAAAAAGCAAGGTTAGAAAAGGAGGAAAAACGTATGGAGAGTAAAATCGAAGCGTTAAAAAACAAATTTGGAAAATAGTTACGCATGAAAATTATATGTATTGGACGAAATTATGCAGATCATGCTAAGGAGATGAACTCTCCCCTCCCCGAGGTTCCAATGTTCTTTATGAAACCAGATACTGCGCTCTTACCAAAAAAGAACCCTTTTTATTATCCGAACTTCACAAAAGACTTACATTACGAATGTGAGTTAGTGATTAAAATCAACAAGTTAGGTAAGAATATTTCTGAAAAATATGCCCACGAATATTACGATCATGTCGGAATTGGGATTGACTTTACAGCCAGAGATTTACAAAAAATATGTAAAGAAAAAGGACATCCATGGGAAATCGCTAAATCCTTCGAACACAGCGCTCCATTAGGAACTCATTTTCTTCCTTTAGAAGGAAAGAATATACAAAATATCGACTTTAGGTTAGAAAAAAATGGAAAAATAGTACAGGAAGGAAGCAGTAAAGACATGATTTTTAGTGTGGATCAAATCATTGCTTACTTATCTAAATTTATGACACTTAAAATTGGTGACTTAATTTTTACAGGAACACCTGAAGGAGTAGGTCCTGTTCAAATCGGTGACCACTTGGAAGGATATATTGGAGATGAAAAATTGTTGAACCTCAAGATTAAATAATCTTCTCGCAACAAACATAGAATCAATTGGAAGGAAAAATAACAATATCTAAAACGGTTAGGTACTTCACCCATGGGAATCCAGATACAGCTGAAAACATTTGGCTTGTACTCCATGGTTATTCACAGTTGCCTAAGTTTTTTATACGTAAGTTTCAAGCACTCGATCCTGAAAAAAACTTTGTCGTTGCACCGGAAGGCATGCATCGGTTCTACCGAAAAGGGACTCAAGGACGCGTAGGTGCTTCTTGGATGACCAAAGAAGCTCGTTTAGATGACATAGAAGATAATCACAAATACCTAGACAAGCTAGCAGAACACTTACTTAAAGGAAAGTCGTATAAGCAACGTTATTTACTCGGTTTTTCACAAGGTGGTGCAACGGCCACTAGATGGCATCAACGCGGAAGTTATAATGCCGATCATTTTATTTTATGGGCCAGTGTTTTTCCAGAAGATGTTTCTATTGACGAAGAAAAGTCAGGAATGCTCAATTCAAACAACTACTTTGTGGTTGGAAAATCAGATCCTTATTTTGAAGGTAAACTTGACGAGGTACAATCCTTCTTCGAGAAACAAGATTTTCAAACGACTGTTAAAATCTTTGATGGTCACCATGATATGGACACACAAACACTGCTTGAAATTGCCAATGAGTGCGAATAAACAGTTAAAGAAATCAAACAATGTACTCCTCATTTAAGTTTTTATTACTCCTTTGTTTAAGTTTTTTGTTTGCATGTACGCAAGTTGAAAACGCTCCATTGGAAAACCATTCTATTGCTACCGATATTGATTCCCTTTCATCATCAGGACCTGTTCTGGTTATTCATGGTGGTGCAGGAAGTATGCAACGAAAAAACTTTTCCACAGAACAAGAAAAACAATATAGAACTGCTTTAAACTTTGCTTTAACGGAAGGTTTTAACTTACTTAAAAATGGTGGAACAGCAAGTGAGGCGGTCATCAAAGCCATTCAGATATTAGAAGCCGATTCACTTTTCAATGCTGGAGTTGGCGCGGTATTAACCCATGAAAAAACGGTATCACTTGACGCCTCATTTATGGATGGTGCAACAGGTCAAGCGGGTGCAGTTTCTGGCATCAATAAAGTAAAAAGCCCTATAGAATTAGCCTATACCATTATGAATCACTCACCACATGTTATGCTTTCTGGAAAAGGAGCTGAACAGTTTGCAGAATTACATGGTTTAGCAAGCGTAGCACCAGAATATTTCATTACCCAATCAAAATTGAACCAAATCAACAAAGTCTTATCTCAAAAAGACAGTATGTCATTGTCATTTTATGATCCGAACATCAAAGCTAGCAAAATGGGAACAGTTGGTGCTGTTGCATTGGACCAATCCGGAAACCTAGCAGCCGGAACTTCAACAGGTGGAATGACCAACAAGAAACATGGACGAATCGGTGATTCTCCAATCATAGGTGCAGGAACTTATGCCGACAATGCCAGTTGTGCTGTTTCCGCAACTGGACATGGTGAATTTTTCATAAGAAATGTGGTTGCTTATGATATTGCTGCTCAAATGAAATATAAAAATCTGACATTAAAAGAGGCCGCACAAACAAGTATCGATGGACTTTCAAAACTTGATGGACTTGGAGGTGTAATCGCCCTAGACCGTAAGGGAAATATTGCCATGCCTTTTAATACTAATGGAATGTTTAGGGCTTATGCAAAAGCCAACGGCGAAGTTGTTATCGAACTATTTGATTAAACCTTTCTTGTCCTGCTAAGCTTCTTTTACTATCCGAAAACCCTTCTTTATAAAGGTATTTCTTTTGTAAACTTTCATAGGGACGATAGATGTAATACACTTCTCCGTTATAGATTTGAACATTTTCTACATAACGATAGAACAAAGTGAATTTCTCTTCTCTACTTCCATCCAGTAAATTGATTTCATATACATCAGTATAACCTGCATCGTCATAGACAGTATAAATTTTCTTGGTGATGGGGTCCTGATACATGCTTCTCTCCCAACCTGATTTCACAGGGTCTTTATGAAAATCTATGGAAATACTGTCTAGTACTGTACCTTCAAATCCATCATAAACAAACATCGCATCTTTATAGAAATCAAAAACATACACTTCATCATCAACCAGAAATAATTCACTGTAGGGTGCTTCATAATAAATCGAATTTGTGAAGACATTTGCGCCTACCCATACTTCCCTATCTATTCCTGTTTCAGACTCCATATCCCAAGCCCAAAGCTTGGTTCTTACGTCGGCCCACTTGTATTCGGCTCGGTAATGTTCCATCATTTCTGAATCTTCAACATGATGTAAAAGCGCATGACTTGTATCCGAAAGTTGTACATTATAGAAATCGAAAGCTGGATAGTGTGATTTATACGTTGTAAAATACAACTGTTCGTTATTCAAAGTATCCAAAATAGGTTGAACAAAATTATTTAATTGTTCTCTGGGAACCTTAATTAAGGTGATGTGCTCTGAGTTGGTAATCATATAATCCGTGTATTCACAACGCAAATAAACACGGTTGCGATAATCGGTGTCTAATCTCAATGCTTTACCAGGCACACTTCTTCTTGAGATTACGCTATCATTTTTAAAATAAATCAACTCACTTGCAGCACTTAAACGTTTTGGGTAGACCAATAAAATCATTGTTTCTTCGTCAATCACTGCAAAATCGCTAACACTAATTCGCTCAGAAGAAAAAGCTACGCTTGGTTTATAAGTTGCTGTAACATCAAATTCTGTTGAGAATTGTCCGTCGTAACGCAAAACGAACTCCAACAGAATATTGCGTTCTTTTTTAATGCTGCGTTCATGCAAACTTAAATTCACTAAGGTATCAATGTTGAAATATCCCGATTTTTTAATGTTTATCTTAATCAATTTATTTTTTGGAATCATAAAAGTATGAATGGTATGATGCGATGTCCATTGATCTACTAACACTAAATTATTAGTACTTTTAATTTTGACTTCAACGGAATCGATTGAGGCGTTTGTCATCTCATCCACAAAATCCAATTGAAGATTTACCTCTTGGGCATAACTCCCAAAAGTCAGAAAAAAGAATATGTAGCAAAAATTTCTCATTGTAGTTTTCAGTAGAGATGCAAAACATTTATAATTCCATAAACCAAAACTAAGGAAAGTAGTCATATAAAGAAAATTAAGGACTTAAATCTGAGGTTTGGTCGAAGAAAGATATTCTTATTGTCTTTATATTATGGGTCTAGCAATAATTTCATTATCTTTCTAAAAGAAAAAGATATTATTTAAAATCACAACGTAAAGGGTAAATAATGAAACTCACAAATCAGATTTTTAAAGGGGCAAATGGAAGAGAGTCATTGATAGATTTCCAAGAACCTGATGATTATGAATACGAAGATCTTGTGGTTTTCATACATGGGTACAAGGGATATAAAGACTGGGGAGCATGGAACCTGGTTCAGTCGTATTTTGTAAGAAACGGAATGGCATTTTGTAAATTCAACATGAGTCACAATGGTGGAACTACAGATGAGCCCATTGATTTTCCAGACTTAGAGGCTTTTTCGTTGAATCGTTACAGTTATGAATTAGCTGATGTTAAACATGTGTTGGACTGGCTTTCAGAAAAAGTTGATCTTACGAATAAAAGAGTACACCTTATTGGACATAGTCGTGGAGGTGGTATTGCCATTTTAGCGGCAAATGATGTTAGGGTTTCTTCTGTCATTACGTGGGCGAGCATCTGTGATATTGCCTGTCGTTTTCCAGAGGATGAAACTTTAAACAAATGGAAAGAACGTGGACTTTATACTGTCAAAAACGCACGTACCCAACAAGATATGCCCCATAAGTTTGTTCTCTATGAAGATTGGGTACAAAACAAAGAGGCTTTAAATATTGAAGCCAAGGCGAAAAAGATTAAAATACCAACACTGCATTTACATGGAGATAAAGACGATTCTGTTTCCATCACAGAATCTGAGGCATTAAGTTCTTGGACCAATGGAAAGCTAATTATTATCAATGGTGCGAATCATACATTTGACACTTATCATCCTTATGAAGAAAAAGAAATGCCACACAAATTACATGAAACTTGTGTTTTAAGTCTTCAGTTTATTGAAGGTCAAATTTAATTTTAGTAAGTATTGAGGGTATTGAGAAATTAACATTCTGATATAAAAGTTTTCATGCTCAATGACTTAAATAAAAAAAGAAAAAAAATAAACTTAGCATTCATAAAATTGCTATGATTTATTCAATGGAATATTGTAACTTTACAGGTAATAAATAACGATAAATTTTAACGCATGAAACTTATTTTCATATCAATATTGGGGTTATTTTTGGTTATATCATGTACTTCTAGCGAAACACCGCAGGAGGAAAAGGATAATGGAAGCATGGTTGAGGTTCCTGTTGTGGAAGATTCAATTGAAGAAAACTCTGTCACGTCTAAACTTGCAAACCAATGGGTATTAGTCAACCGTACCAATACCAAGAAAGACAAAGAAGTCGAGTTTTCTAATGACAATTCTTTTATTGTAACGCAATTTGAAACCAATGGTTTCTTTAGTGTTTATGACTTAATTAAAACAGGAAGTCAAGAAAGTGATAATCAAACACTAACTGTTCGTTCATCAGGTCAATGGGAAGTACATAATGAAAATGAATTGGTAATGCGTCACAGTTACAATGATTCATCAAAAATAGATGCCTATATTATTGAAACCTTAGACGATGATAATTTAGTCATTCGAAACAGTGAAAAAGACATCATTGATTCTTATACTAGAAAAAAGTAACTAAAATCATTCAACAATAATAGAGACTATTTCTTTAAGGATTAGTCTCTTTTTTTTATCATTATGTTAGAATCCCTTCGCAAAAAAATTCACCAACTCCCTATATTTGCAAAGTTTATCATTAGACTTTTGTACCCTATTACCCTGTATTTTATTTTTCACTTTGGACTTCACAAAGCTTTAGGTCTTGAGGTACAAACCATTCAGATATTATTTCTAATTCTTTGGTCTTTAATTGAATGGCAGCTTTTCTTTAAAAAACCACAAACAGAATAAGTTCACTCTTCTTTTACCTTACAAGAATATGTTTCTGACCATCTAAATTAAGGAAATAAGTTCCCGCCTCTATATCACCAGTATAAATCGTAATCTTTCCTTCAGTACGTTCAATTCCAACAATCCTTACCGCTTTTCCCATAAGGTCATATAGTTGAACATTCTTTATTTCTTGAGATGACTCTACAACGATCAGATCTTTAAAAGGATTCGGGTAAACATTAACCTTATCCACCAAGGTTTCGGCATTTGTACCCAATGGACTCCCACTGGTAATTGAGAAATTATCAAAGGCAGCGTAGGTAATGTTATTACTTGAATAATAATCTGATGTTTGAACAAATATTTGCATTGTAGAGGTCGGTACAATATAATCTACAATTCTTTTTGAGACGGAGGTCCATTCTTCGAAAAGCGCAGGATTATGACCTTTCTTATCTATTTCAACAAGGTCTATCCCGTTAGAAATACTTACTGTTAAAGTATCATTAAACGGAGTGTATCCATGGTAATTAAAAAACCAACGATCAAAATTTAGATAAGGGTCTGTAACATTAGACAAGTCAAATACAGGTGATATTAACATTACCTCTCCTCCCATCACACTAACACCATCTTCATTTCCTGTCAAATAACTAAAATCACCACAATCATTTGGGCTGTCAAAATCAGGATTAGAGTTTAGCCCTGTCGAACTATTGACAAATGGAACTTCTCTCACCCAGTCTCCCATATCAGCAGAAGAAGTTGTTGACCAACCAAAATCAAAAGAGAAATCATCACTGTACCCTTTTCCTAAAACAAATGTATATTCATTCATAGTTGGAGAGAAACTTACAAGTGCACACTCTGTATTCAATCCCCATTTTCCTGCAGAAACATAAAAGGTATCAGAATAGCTTAAGCTTTTTACGATTTCCCCAATACCATTAGTTTGATCATCAAACATAATTCCTTGATGTTTGATTCTTACGTCAGCGCCTAAGACGGGGATATTGTTTTCATCTACGACTTTAATACTCACATTGTATTGTGGTAAGGGAACCAATTCTATGTCCACAGATAAAGTGGTGCCTTCGGTTAAAGTCAGAACAGTATCTTTGGGTTCGTAGCCATATTTTTCAAATCGTATAGTATAACTTCCTGAATTCACTGTTCCTGTTTTATACGAACCATTCACTTTTGTTTCCTCAGTATGAATTCCACCAATAATGGTCACCTCAACGCCTTGAATTGGGTTACTGTTATTGGCATTAGTGACAACACCTTCTATTCTTGCCGCATGGTTAAAGTTAGACCCCAGAATAAATAATCCATTTTCAATATCCGTGGCTACGATTGTTCCAGAAGCAAAGAAAGGATAAACACCCCAATTTCCAATTGTATAGTTTGCAGTACCAGGGTAAGTGTCATAGCGTGCTACTTCGACCATATTGTATGGATCTGCAATATCATGAATAAGTACACCATCCGCATAATATGAGGTAATCAAAAAATCGCCATTCACATGTGCATTATGAGGAACAACGCCGTCTCCTGGACTGGATTGAATTCTATCTGTCTCGAAAATATTATTTGGATCTGATACATCATATGCTGCAAGGTAAGCTCTAGTAACTTCATCTGTGGTAAATGCAAAGTTTTGGTCGGCAGTAGTCCAAATATTATGAGAAAAGCTTGAAGGAGTAGCATGACTCCCTAAAACTACAGGATTTGATTTATTAGAAACATCTACAATGGTAAAAAATCCATCGTTGATATGAGCAGCATACAAAGTATTATTAATTACGTATCCATCATGAATATACCAGTCATCAAACTCTCCAACTTCGATAGGATTCATTGGATCTGTATAAAGGTCAAGAATAATTGCCCCACCATTTCCATAATTACTTCCGAAAATATAGCCATAGCCAAATTCATCAATAAATAAATTATGAGCAGATTGCCAAACCATTGAAGTTCCAAAATAATTTGTGGTATTAACGATAGGATCATTCGGTAAAGGAGACAAATCAATAATCAACAAACCATCATCTGCTTCGGTGGTTACATAAGCAAAATCACCATGCGTTTTTATGTCACGCCACACACTTGTGAGTCCAACATGCCAATAAACTTCCGTAGGATTTTGAGGGTCGGTAACATCAATAATACTAACACCTTTTTCAGCGCCAACTAATGCATATTCATTCCCGAATTCATCAGTATACCCCCAAATATCATTGAGTTGAGTATTATGCAGTGCAGAATAATCAATATGCGAAAGTGAGTCAAGGTGGTGATTTTGTGCAAATAAAATGAAGGGGCAAATAAAAAGAAGTGTGTATATAAATTTCATAAGTGAAGTTATAAATTAAAATTCGTTTCAAAGCTATTGAAGAAAGTTACTTCATCACAAAGGATAAAGTAACACATTGACAAAGCTTTACCATGTGAATTTAATTTAAATTCTTGAATTGTGTAAATCCTATGAAGTCTATTTTATTATATTTTTTCTTAGTTTCTTCAAAAGCAGTTTTTCCGGTATTCTTTTTTGGGCTTGGATGCACTATTGTAATATCATAGTTTGGAAATGCACTTACAATCAAGTCAGTTTCATAAAGCTTGCGATTTAAACTTGTTTTCCCCAAATCGAAATCAATTCCCTTAATGATTTTTCGTTCTTGATGGTTAAAAAGATCCATTGTAAGATTGAGCACAGAATCTGGAATGACAGAAGAAATAGCGATATCTTTTGACCATTCTTGAAATTTATTGGAGTAATAAAAAGCTTTCCATTTCAAATGAAACACTGGACGTTTAGCAACACTTTTCTTTTTATGTTCTCCAAAGAAAGCCTGTGTTAACTTTTCGAAAAACACTTGATCTAGCCATTCGTTAATGGTTGTAGGCTTACTATAAACAATAGCGCTTTTAGTTCTCTGCGAAAGAGCATCCAATTGATCAACTGAAAAAACAGGGTCGAAAAGTAAAATTCCTGCAGATTCATTCCGATGCACATCAACTTTTTCCTTCAGCGCTTTGAGGTGTCTATTGACTGATAAAAAAGTATTGGGGTGAAGGGTTTTCTTTAATAAATCTAGTCTCGAATTAGAAATAAACAAATAAGGACCTTGGCCTCCACCTGCTAACAATCCAATGCTTAACAACTCATCTGTTAGGGCATTCGTTTTATAATATACAATTGAATAAAAAGATTCCATACTTATAATTTCAAAAGGTAATTCTCTATTTCTGCGTAAGCAAAAGTTTTAAACTCGGGATCAAAGCATTGCTTAAGTTCATTCCAATACTGGTTTCTTATTGAAGGATATAAACTTACTTGATATTTTAAATCAGAATACAAATTTTCATGATGTAGCGCATCAAACTCTTCTAAATATTGCCTTAAATCCTTACGAATATACCTAAAAAGTTTTTTGTATTCTGATTGAGTAATCCCCAGCTTGTTGAGGTCCACAGCTTCAAATCGTATCCCTTCTTCTTTGGGCAAATGCGGATAAGCATCCACAACAAAACGGTCTTTTTTCCCAGGTAACAGCAATTTTTGAGTCGTTGAAAAAACAGGAAAGAACAAGTTGATCAGGAACATTTTAAAAAGCGAAGAAGGATTTAATAATCGATTAAACTTCCGCTTAGAAGACCAAAGACAATGCATCCAATCGTCAACCTGAATAATCCCTTCAGGCTCCTCAGCACAGATGTACTTAACCTCTTTTAATTTAAACACACCCGCTTCAAGCTGCTCGACTTTAAAATGTTTATGAATAATTGTAAAAAGACTTTGTGCCAATAAAAAATCGGGATAAAGCGGTTGAATAAAAACAAACTTTTCCATTTCTGGAGTCAGCAACACTGATGGTGCAGACTGGATACTGTTTGAAATAGTCAATGGCTTTAACTCACGCATTATTTAGCCGTTTTGGTCAACATTGGAACAAAGCTAAAATCACCATAAGTCTCCTTTTTCCATTCGTCTTCTCCAAGTTTAATCAATCGGGTCATGATTTGTTTTTTCCCTTCTCCTATAGGAATAACCAATCGTCCTCCCACCTTTAGCTGTGTCTTTAAATCCTCAGGAATGAAAGGTGCTCCACAGGTCACCAAAATACTATCGTAGGGTGCGTAGGAAGCCTTTCCTTTGTATCCATCACCGTAGAATAAGTTTGGGGAATACCCCAGTTTTTGAATGATGGGTTTCGCTTTTATATAAAGTTCTTTTTGACGTTCAATAGAAACGACCCTAACACCTAATGCACAAAGAATTGCCGTTTGAAATCCACTTCCTGTACCAATTTCCAAAACACGATGTCCTCGTTCTACCTCCAATAATTGCGTTTGAAAAGCAACAGTGAAGGGGTGACTTATGGTTTGTCCTGCCCCTATTTGAAAAGCCATGTTTGAATAGGCTTGACTGGTAAAAGAGGAATCCAAGAAAAAATGCCTTGGCACTTTGTCAAAAGCTTCCAAAATGGCCATATCAGAGATTCCTTTCTCCTTTAACTCTTCAATGAGCTGGCGCCTCATTCCTTTATGTCTATACCCGTCAATCATCCGAACAAATTTAAAGAAAGATTTAACATTTATTGACCCTCATCGATTTTCTTTTCGGTATTCATTTGTTAGTAATTCTTGAGTTCAAATATTCAATTAGTTTCCTATTTTTGCCTAAAAGTAATTTCTTGAATATTTTACTGACTATACTTTATCTCTGTCTTTTTCTCCTGATCACTTATTGGATCAATAAGAAATACATGCCTAGAATAAATAAGATGACACTCTCTTTATTGTTCTTGGTTAAATTTGCTTATGCCTTATTTTTCTTGTACGTCTACACCTATCATTACGGAGGAGGAGAATTAACTGCTGATGCAGGAATGTTCTATAAAGAAAGTAAAATTCTACACGATGTTTTTGCACAGTCACCAGGTGATTTTTTTCAGTTCTTGTTTGGATTAAATGACGACCCTGAATTCATCAATAAATATTTAGACAACACCACTCACTGGAATGGAGGACAACGTTTTTTGCCCAATGATTCCCGACATGTAATTCGTGTAAATGCCCTTTTACATTTCATTTCAAATGGAGAGGTTATCATTCATTTTATTTTTCTCAGCTTCGCTTCTTTTATAGGAGGTGTAGATCTTTATCAATGGCTTAAAAAGAAGTCTAATCTTCCCCCAAGGTTTTTGCTAATTCTAATGACTTTAACTCCTAGTATTGCTTTCTGGGGAAGTAGCATCATTAAAGAACCATTAATGATTTTAGGACTTTGTCTATTTTTAAGGGGAGTATTTGATGATCTTTCTATCGGAAGAAAAGCCTGGCGCATTGTCATTGGTGGCGTATTAACTTTTGCATTTAAACCCTATGTTATACTTTGTTTGTTCGTGATGTTGTTGTTTTACCTGGTATTCAGTAAATTTTTCCAGAAACAATGGCTTGCTATACTAGCGTTTGGAACATTAGGAATTGGCGCTCTGGTTGGAACAGGATACGCCGACAAAATGGCCTATGTAATTTCGAATCAACAGGAAGACTTCATTAACCTAAGGGACGGTGGACTTTATATCCACGGAGACGAAGAACATTTTTACTACATCTATTATAGCAACCGGACTCATTTTTCATTCGAAGATGGAGTGGCCACTCTAGAAGAACCTGTTCATGCCTACTACATGAAAAAGAATGAAAACCATGAACGTTTTCCAATTTATCTCGACCAAGTTGGGAAGAGCTATCCAATATACCTAACCCTACAGGAAACAGGAAGTAAAGTTGAGGTGACATTGATCAAAGATAATTTCTGGCAAATGCTTTTGAATGGTCCTGAGGCAATTTTCAACTCCTTTCTCCAGCCTATTCCAAATAAAAATAGCTCTTGGCTTCAATACCCGGCTTTTGTCGAAAACTTGTTTCTTATTCTCGCTGCTGTGTTGAGCTTTTTTATCTTTCCTAAAACTCTAGAACAAAAAGACAAACGCATCACTGTATCCTTGGCCCTATTTGCACTTTTAATTGCGCTTATCGTTGGGTGGACCACTCCTGTTTCTGGAGCAATTGTACGCTACATTGTTCCAGCCCTCATTGCGACAGTAATTATATTCGCACTTAAATTTGACTACAATAAAATAAAGAAAGAACTGACTAAAGTGAAATCTTAAATTCTGTTCCAATCCCCTCTTGAGAATTAACGACAATTTTCCCTTTGTGCATATTGATGATGTTCAGGGTCGCTGTCATTCCTAAACCAAGTCCATTTTTACGGTTGGTAAAGAAAGGGTCAAATAAGTTCTTTTGCGTTTCTTCGTCCATTCCTTTTCCATTGTCCTTGATATAAATTACTGGATTTCCTTCTTCTAAAACCAAATCAATGTACAAGGTTGGATTAGGTGTATCCTCCATTGCTTCAATAGCATTAATAAAGATATTAACCAGTGCGATTTTGAGTTTCTCAGGATCCCATTCCCCTTCGATTGCATTGTTTGGGAATTGTTTCTTAAGGGTAATATTGAGTAATTCAACACGGTCTTGACAAAACTCTATCGCTGCATCAATAATGGTTTGAAGTTCAGAATGAACCCTTTCCAACTCTGGGGGGCGAGCCGACTTCAGTAGATCATCGATTAAATCAGAAATACGCATGGTATTGCGCTCAATCATTTGCTCAAGGACCTTGGCATCACTATCATCATCAGTTAAAGCAGATATTTCCCCCACTGCTAATCTAATATTCGTTAAGGGATTTCTAATTTCATGAGCTATCATTCTCGCCATACGTCCAGACATGCTCATTTTTTCAGCTTTTTTCAACTCAGCTTCTTGTTCCATGATTTTGGTTAAATCACTTATGGCAATATGATAGGTATTCCCATCGATATTTGAAGCTTTAGGTAAATGGGCTATGGACAAAATAGCTACAATATCCTGGTCTTTAGATTGATTAAGCAAAGTTGTTTTGAACCCTTTAATAAAACCATCTTGTGTCAGCTTACTGATAAAAGATTCGTAATCAAAATCATACTTAAACAATTCTTTAAAAGAAGATCCTTTCAAGGGTCTGTTTGAAGCGTTTATATCATGAAAAACTTCAATAAAAGCCGCATTGTATTCCATTATACATAGGTCTTCATCTAAAACCAAAAATGGCTCCATACTCAATTCAAATAAGCTACGGTATTTTTTCTCCTGTGCACGAATAAATCTTTGCTGATGATATCGTTCTAAAGCATAGCGCAGAGCCCGCTCAATAGTATCAACGCGAACCTCTCGCTTCACCAAGAAATCTGAAGCTCCCATAGCCATGGCTTTCTCATCGACCGTATAGTCACTTGATCCAGTGAGTAATATCAACGGTTTAAGAATGTTACGCGCTCTAATTTTCTCAATAATTTCAATTCCCTCTCCCTTTCCTAAAAAATGATCAATCAGGTAAATATCATGCTCATCTTTTAAAATTTCAGCCTCGGCTTCATCAAAATCATTACACCAATAAACGTCGTATTCTACTGTTTTTATTTTGGACAAATAATGACTCATGATCACATAGTCATCTTCATCATCTTCAATAATTAAAACCTTAACACTCATAAACTTTAGTTTATTGGAAGAAATACAATGAATGTTGCTCCATTTCCTTCACTGGATTCTGCAGTTATTCCACCCTTGTGATTCTCACAAATCTTCTTACAAATTGAGAGCCCTATCCCGGTCCCCTCATACGTTGAACGACCGTGTAAGCGCTGAAAAACAGCAAATATTTTATCGGTATACTTTTCGTCAAAACCTATCCCATTATCTGCCACTGTGATTTTCCAATACATCTGGGAATGGTCAATGGCTAGCTCATCAAAAGGCAAGGTCTCCGCTTTCACTAATTCACTTTTAATTGTTATGACAGGATCAACCTCTGGCTTTTTAAATTTGATGGCGTTACTAATTAAGTTTTGAAACAATTGACGCATCTGAATTGCATCAGCAAGGATGGAGTTGGGCAATGATTCAATCTGAATGTTTGCATTACTTTCCTTGATGGCAATCTCCAAGTCTCCCAAAACAGTTTCTACCACATCTTGCAAGTCAATTTTCTCAGAAATATCAAACTGTCTGGAAATACGTGAATACGAAAGTAAATCTTCTATTAATTCCTGCATTCGTTCAGCTGCTGATTGCATTCTATGAATATGTGAAACGACGGTTTTTTGATTAATTTTCTCCGAATTCAATTCTAATTCTATCATTTCACCAAACGTCCTGATTTTTCTCAGGGGTTCGTTTAAATCATGAGAGGCAACGTAGGCAAAGTTCTCGAGATTCTCATTCATTGAACTCAACTCTAAATTAATTTGGTTAATTTCCTTCAAAAACCTTTCACTTCTCAAAATTTCTTTCCTCATTTTGAAGAAACTGATGAACACGATAAGCATCATTACACCACCAAAAACAGTCAAAAGTAACATTGCATTTCTATTGGCAATTCCTGCATCCCTCTGATTACTTTCTCGCATTTCATTGTTAGCGTTTCGAATACTTTTTAAGGTGTTCAGAATTTTTTTAGTCGTTTCATTTCCTACCGACATTTGCTCCATTTGAATTTCCTTCGACATAGAGTTTTGCGTCATCATGTAATCGAGCACACTGATTCTTTGATAAATCAAATTGTTTAAAACTTCTGTTTCATCATCCGCAAAGTGATGCGCTGAACAATGATCTCCTAGCCGTTTAACATATTCTAAAAGCGCTTCCTTTTTATGTTGATATATGGCTTTACTTCCAGCCGAATGAGTAATCACATAACTATAGGCAGCACTTTCCAATTGAGAAGTATATTGAATAATCGCATTTGTTTTTTCAACAGTCACTCCATATTGTTCAGCTTGTCTTCCTGACTCCCAAGTTCGGTTAAGGAAAAATAATGATGTGATGAAATAGCCTGCAATTAACGCCAGCGATAACATCAAAAAATAATTATAGTAACTTAATTTTTTATCTTTTATCATTCTTCTAATAATCCATAAGCATTCAGCTTATTGTACAACGTTTTCCTATCAATTCCTAACACCTCTGCCGCTTTCGTTTTATTGTTATTGCTCAACGACAATACCCGAATAATGGCTTGTTTCTCTGCCGCTGCTGTAACATCTTTCAGAAGTAAAGAATCAGTTGGCTTACCCTTAACATTTGAACCTTTGTTTTTGTTCCAGTAAAAAATATCAGGATGAATAATTTCTTGAGGTAAATCATCCTTCTTTATTATTTTGGATTTTGCCATTAAAACAGCTCTTTTTATGGTGTTTTTCAATTCCCTAATATTACCTGGCCATGGATAGTCATACAGTACCTTCCAAGCTTCCTCGCTAACAGTTTCAACAGATTTATCTAACTCTTCGTTTGACTTTTTAAGGAAAAATTGAACAAATTCAGATAACTCGTCTTTATTTTTACGCAAAGGGTTAAGTTCAATTTTGAATTCATTGACTCTGTAATAAATATCTTCTCTAAAACTACCTTTATACATGGCTTCTTTTAAATCTTCATTCGTAGCTACAATAATACGAACATCTACAGGCATGTCTTTTTCACTACCCACCTTACGAATGACTCTTTCTTGCAAAACACGAAGTAATTTCACTTGATTTTCATAAGACAAATTACCAATTTCATCAAGAAACAAAGTTCCTCCATTGGCCATTTCAAAACTCCCTTTTTTATCAGAGGTCGCACCTGTAAAAGCACCTTTAACATGACCAAACAATTCACTTGACGCCAGTTCTTGCGGCAAAGCCCCGCAGTCTACCGGAATAAAAGGTCCATTTTTTCTTTTAGAGGCATTGTGAATCATTCTTGCTACAACCTCTTTACCAGTCCCACTTTCCCCTGTAATAACAACGGTCATATTGGTCGGAGAAACAACATCTATTAATTGCTGAACACGTTTAGAATAGGCGCTTTTAGGAATTAGAAATCCTTCTTGAGGTGGGATTGTTTTAGAGATTGGTTTTACCACCGGAAAATCATCATTTACTTCTTGAAGAGGTAAAGATTTATTCTGCATTTTTAAAGCATCTTCCACCAACAAGAAAATCTCTTCCGGAAAGATCGGTTTGGTAACATATTCATAGGCTCCAAGTCGAATGACCTTCACTGCTTGATTTACATCTGAATACCCTGTAATAACAATAATTGGAATTTGATGATCGATAGCTTTGATTTCCTCAAGGATTTGGAATCCATCTTTGTCGGGTAAACGAAAATCTGTGAGTACAATGTCAATCTTTTCTTTCTTTACGATTTCAATTCCTTCTGCACCTTTAAAAGCAATACGTACTTGGTATCCTTTCCGCTCAAAAAATCTTTTCAGCAACATGCAGATATCTACATCATCATCAATTATTAATAAAGTATCTTTCGCCATTTACTTTGCATTTAGCATCATTTGTAGATGTTCCACAAAAGTGTCCTTTTCGAAAGGTTTAGCCAATAGCCCGACCGCACCTAATTCTGTTGCACGTTGTTTCTCTTTGCAATGATTGAATGCTGTAATTACAAGTATTTTCACTTTTGGATTTACTTTTTTTAAAGCTGGAATTACATCAAATCCATATCCATCCTTTAGACATAAATCGAGCAATACAAAATCTGGAAGACTATTTTTTAACACCGTTGTTACCGCCTCAATTGAATCAGCTTCTATAATATCAAAGTCAAAGTGACGATTTACAATCGATTTGTACAATGCTTTGATATCACTTTCATCATCAACAATAAGTAAAACTGGGCGTTCCATGTGAAATTAATTTAATCCTTTAATTAGAAAACAACACAATCATCACTTGGTTCAAAAATAGCATAAATTAAGAGAGAACCTTTACTTCAACAAAGGAATTGTAGAAAATAATACACACTTTGTTTTCTTTTATTTAAAATAAAGAAAGTTCAATTGATCTGTATTAAAAAAATTTCTTACCAAAGGTAGAATTTGATCTTCTCCTTTTTTTGAACGAAAAACATTTAATTTATTTATTCCTGTAAAATCGAGGTATAGTTTATTACTCTGTGTTGATTCGTCTATAACTTTAACGACTAATTTTTGATGTTTTGAAAAACATGTATTAAGCCATCGATCTATCTTTCCTTTTGCTTTTTCTTTGCGTATATCTTTAAGGTTATTGATCATAGGTTGAAATCCGATCGGACTAGATTTAAGTTGAATAACAATATACAAAGGTTCAACCGTTCGACTAAACAAACACAGCTTGCTTTGGAACTCTGCTTGGAGTTCTTCTTCTAGTATGAACAGTAAATTTGCTTCCACTCTACAAAACTCGACAATTTATTAGTCAAGATTACTGATTCATACAAGAAATTAAAATGATAAAAATCAGTATTTGTCGATTCGGTAAAAGTCTTTAATCAATTAAGCCTCATTTTACTGTGCTAGTGAATATAAAAAACAGTCAACTTAAAACACGCTCTCTATCCTCAATAGTCTTTTTTAATAAAAGATTTTATCTCATTGACTTGTTTTTGGATCCCTTTAACAGACTTGAGTAAATCATTTTCAGAGATGGTCACTTCCGGCAAATCGTGAGCAATGTAATTCACAAACTTCCAAATTTCAATCACTTCATTAATATCAAGTAGATAGGGCTCGTATAGCGGATTAGTAGAAGACAACTGAATCACATTTTCCTTTCCTGGAATTTTATTCACTATCTTAAAAACAATTCCTTCCTCTTTGGTAATTATGATGTAGGGTTGATTATTTTTAATTGTTTCCCAGTTTTGGACGTACTCAGCAACAACATGTGAACCTGATGAAACTGGAGGCATACTATCACCTGAAATTGGAAAGGAGCGGTATTTCCTATCTTTTTTCAAAAACGGTAATTGAAAGGTGGGTAAGACTTTGATATAATCAGGATCGGCATAACCTAAAGTATAACCTGCGCTGGCTTTTTGTGGAACCATTTCAATTACATCGTTGTTTTCTTCAGAAACCATGGCTGTCAAAACGCGAAGCTTCCTTCCTTTCACATCAGCATAAACTCCTTTTTCAATGGCTTGCCAATCACTCTCTGTCAACTCATTCATGTTTCTTTTCAAAAGGTCATCCATTGGAATACGGTAAAACTTACTCATTTTCACCAAATTCTCTATTCCAGGCTCTGCAACTCCATTCTCATATCCAGAATAGGAAGAACGGGTTAAACCCAATTCTTTAGCCACGTCTTCTTGTGACATTTTACGATATTTCCTGAGTAATTTAAGATTAGATGCTAAATAAATCTCCATTTTTCGCCGATTAAATGTTTATATATTAATCAAATATACGAAAATATTTTAAGCAAACTAAATGTGTTTCAAAATAAAAGAAACTGACTTCTCAAAAAAATGAACGTATTTTTCTTACGTCTTCACCTCCTACTTTTATCAATCCATCTGCAATTAGCTATCACAACCCATAAAAGAATGAACTCTAATTCGAAACCTCAATTGATCTCACCTCTATGCTCTTGCTCAATACATAATACTGTCTTGCTCTTGCTCAATACTCAATACTGTTTTGGGTCAGTCTCAAAAACTAGGGAGGAATTCATCCTCACTTATTGAGCGACAAGTGATGGATTTAATCACGTTTGTGCTTAAAACTTTAATGATACAGTTTGTTCTAATTATTTAAAAACGCCGTTAAAACGGCTAAGCTTACGATGTCTTAAATTATTGAATGCGGGATGAATCCCGCATCAATAAGTGATTGATGGTTTTAACCACTTTTATGCTTAAAACGCTAAATAATCCTAATTCGGATTGATAAGCATTAATGCTTAATCCCCAACATTTAGTCTTGATCCACATTTATTATTATTAAAAAACATAATTCAATATAGAAACAAAAAAGCCCAGACAGAAATGTCTGGGCTTTTGGGGTGGAAGATCGGTCTCGAACCGACGACCTCCTGAACCACAATCAGGCGCTCTAACCAACTGAGCTACAACCACCATAATATCATATGCTTCTCTTTTACAATTCTCATCAAACGATAAAAAGAATAATCACTATATATTCTGATTTATAAATCTGAACCGTTGTTCAAATCGGATGCAAATATATAGAAAATAAAATCAATCAAAACTTTTCATCGGCACTTTTTTATAAAAAAAAGTTTCTACTTTGAAACTCTGCTGTAAATCAGCGTTTTGTTTAAATTCATTTCTATAAAAAATCCAGAGTCTTAGACTTTATTCCTTATAAACTGTTGATAACATACCAAAAAAGACTGCTTTCCTTAATATACATACAGTATATTTGTAAAAAATCGTTGAGATGATAAAAATTGGATTAATAGGCGCAGGACATTTAGGAAAGATACATTTACGTTTAATTAAGGAGCTTCCAGAAGTATTTGAGTTAGTTGGAATCTATGACAGCAACCCTATACAGGCTGCTGAAGTCAGTAAGGCATATGATTGTAAAGCCTTTTCTTCTGCTGAAGCATTAATCGACGAAGTAGATTGTGTTGATATTGTAACGCCAACAACTTCACATTTTGAAATGGCCTCGATGGCCATCAAACGCTCTACACATGTTTTCATCGAAAAACCAGTTACACAAACGACCTATGAAGCCCGTGCATTATTAGCACTTGCAGAAGAAGCAAATGTAAAAGTGCAAGTAGGACATGTGGAACGCTTTAACCCAGCATTTAGAGCTGCAATTCCCTATTTTGACCAACCTATGTTTATTGAAACACATCGTTTGGCTCAATTTAATCCACGTGGTACAGATGTTCCTGTTATTTTAGATTTAATGATTCACGACATTGATGCTATTCTTAGTGTTGTAAAATCTAGCGTACGTAAAATATCTGCTTCGGGAGTTGCGGTTGTTTCAGACACACCTGACATTGCCAACGCACGTATTGAATTTGACAATGGTTGTGTTGCTAACTTAACAGCATCAAGAATTTCACTTAAAAACATGCGTAAATCTAGATTTTTCCAAAAGGATGCGTATATCAGCGTTGATTTTCTCGAGAAGGAAATGGAAGTTGTTCAAATGGAAACTTTGGAAGGAGAACCTGGACCTTATGACATGGTCATGGAAATGGGGAACGGCAAACCATCCAAAAAAATCATTTTTGACAAACCTGAAATTGAGGAGATTAATGCTATTAAAGAAGAACTCCGTACATTTGCAGAAGCAATTCATAATGACACTACCCCAATTGTGTCTTTAGAAGATGGTTTGTTGGCTTTAGATGTTGCGGAACAAATTCTCGAAAAATTAAAAATGAGCGGATCGTTAATTGAAAAGTAATATTCTTTACTTTTTAACGTTTCCTCCTAAAATTCATTGTAATGAAACACATTTTTACATATACAATTGTAGCCTTACTTATTTTCTCATGCGCTAAAGATCAACCTGAAGTAGCTTGGTTAAAAATTGACAAATGGGATCTTGTTGCTAATCCTGACGCTGAAAATCCTCAAGGTGAATTGTCTCACAACCTCAACCAGGTTTTTGTGAATATGGATGGAAAAAGTCTAGGTATGTATGAATTACCTGCTAAAATTCCAATTATTGGAGACGGAGCTCATGAGTTTGTACTTATTCCAGGCATCATTGTGAATGGAATTGGAGAAACCAAAAAAAGATATCCTTTCGCAGAGCAATTTAAAGAGATCATCACCCTAAAGAAGAATGACACGGTTTCCGTTTCACCAAAAACACGTTACTATTCCGCTTTAAATTTTTTAATTGAAGATTTTGAAAGTCCGAGCATGCAAGTAGATGTTGCTACAGAATCTACCGCTACCCTAGGGAGAAGCAGTGACCCTGAAATTTTAGTTTGGGGAAATAAGTATGGAGACATTCAATTGAATGATGCTGATTCTTCCATTTCATTTGTGACTAATTTTCAAACGGTTTTACCTAAACTAGGAACAGAGGTGTTTTTAGAATTTGATTACATGAATACCAACTCTATGTTAACAAGTACAATCGCATATGGAAATGGGAATTACTATGAAAATCCTTACATCATTGTTGCCCCACAAGAAGAAAATGAAGCAAAATGGAAACATGCCTATATCGATTTAAAGGAAAATATCTCATATCATCAAACAACACCAATTAACGAAGTTCAATTCACATTGATCCTTGATGAATTGGGGACATCTAAATACTTCTATATCGACAATATTAAGTTGATCTACCCATAGCTTGAGCATGAATCAAAAAAGGTTAAAAACATTATTCATTTCAGTTGACCTACTTACAGCTGGAATTGCTTGGGCACTTTTTTTCTTTTACAGAAAAACATTTATCGAACAGGTCCCATTTGAAACTTCAGACCGATTTTTCATTGGACTTATTGCTGTCCCAATATTCTGGTTAGCCGTATATTTCGTTTTGGGTACCTACAACAACCTTCGCAGAATGTATTTCATGCGCATTCTCTCCTACTCTATGCGCTCATTTCTCTTAGGAACTTTAGGAATTTTCTTTTTCCTTATTCTTGACGATGAAGTATTCATTCATACAGATTATTACAAATTATTGATCGCTTTATTTGTAATCCACTCCACCCTAACACTTATCCCTAGATTGATTATCACGAACTACCTGGTCAAACAAATTGCAACAAGAAAATCTGGATTCAGAACCTTGTTGATTGGAGGGAGTAAAAAAGCGGTTGACATTTATAAAGAAGTTGAAGGACTACCCAAAGGAACAGGATCTATTTTTGTTGGATTCATTAACCTTAACGGTATTGACAATGAGTTATCAACACAACTTCCTCATTTAGGTCACTTAGAAAATCTTGAAAGAATTATCGATGAAAACAATATTGAGGAAGTAATTATTGCCTTAGACTCATCGGAGCACGAACGTTTAAAACGCATTATCACCCGTTTACAAGGTCGAGAAATCACCATAAAAATTGCTGCTAACATGTATGATTTATTGAGTGGTAGCGTTAAAATGACCAATATTTTCGGAGCACTACTCATTGAAGTCAATGATGATTTAATGCCACATTGGCAATTTGTAGTAAAACGCCTTATGGATTTAGTGGCCTCAACAATCGCTATTATTCTGTTACTTCCAGTTTACATCGTACTTGGCATTATGGTCAAATCAACATCCAAAGGACCAGTATTTTTCTTGCAAGAACGCGTGGGCAAAAATGGAGTTCCATTCAACATTATTAAGTTCAGAACAATGGTGGTAGATGCCGAGAAAGCAGGCCCTCAGCTTTCCTCTAGCAATGACAATCGCATCACGAAAATCGGAAAGTTTATGCGCAAAGTTCGACTCGATGAAATCCCCCAATTTTGGAATGTAATCAAAGGAGAAA
Organism: Brumimicrobium sp.; assembly: GCF_048268645.1. NCBI lineage: Bacteria > Pseudomonadati > Bacteroidota > Flavobacteriia > Flavobacteriales > Crocinitomicaceae > Brumimicrobium > Brumimicrobium sp. The sequence continues at coordinate 80,703 of NZ_JBLWVE010000003.1, forward strand.
TGTCACTGGTCGGTCCACGACCTGAAAGACAATTTTTTATTGATAAAATTGCAGAACGTGAACCACAGTTTTTACAATTGACAAAGGTTAAACCTGGGATTACTTCGTGGGGACAAGTTAAATTTGGATATGCAGAAAATGTGGATGAAATGCTTCAACGCATGAAATACGACTTACTTTACATTAAGAATATGTCCATTGCTATAGACCTTAAAATTTTACTTTATACCATAGGTATAGTGTTAAAAGGAAGTGGAAAGTAATTATTGATACTTGCAGCTAATAAATTATTGAAATTTTCTTTTCTAAAGTTCCAAAATATTGTCAGTTTAATTCTATCTTTGACCCCGATGGAAACGCAAGTAATTCTCAACGCAAAGCAGTTTGATCTCACCCTGCAACGGCTCTGTCGACAACTCATTGAAAATCATAATGATTTCTCAAACACCGTTTTAATTGGATTACAACCCCGAGGGATAAGTGTATTGAATCGTTTAAAAATTCTAATCGAAGAAATCTTAGACAAGGAAATTCAATGCGGAAATCTGGACATCACATTTCACAGAGATGACTTTAGAAGACGTGCCACACCTCTTATTCCTAGTGTAACAAATATTGATTTCTCCTTAGAAAATAAAAACATCGTCCTGATTGATGATGTGCTTTATACCGGACGAACGATCCGTGCAGGTTTAGACGCCATGCTCGCCTACGGACGTCCAAACAAGGTTGAATTACTGACTTTTGTTGACCGAAGATTTAAACGCCACCTCCCCATTCAAGCGGATTACATAGGAAAAACAGTAGATTCACTCGTTTCAGAACGCGTAAGTGTAGAATGGAAAGAAATAGAAGGAGAAGATAAAGTGTTATTATATACCCCAGAAAGCAATGGATAATTTAAGTGTTGGACATTTAATTGGAATTGAAGATCTCACTGCAAGAGACATCGAAATTATTTTTGAAACTGCAGATCGATTTAAAGAAGTTATCAATCGCCCGATAAAGAAAGTACCTTCACTACGTGACATTACCATTGCTAATGTTTTTTTTGAAAACTCGACAAGAACAAAGCTCTCATTTGAACTCGCTGAAAAAAGACTCAGTGCAGATGTAGTGAACTTTAGCGCAGGAAGTAGCTCCGTAAAAAAAGGAGAAACATTAGTGGATACCGTTAACAATATTCTTTCAATGAAAGTCGACATGGTAGTCATGCGTCACCCCAATCCAGGAGCAGCAAAATTCTTATCGGAACGGGTTAATGCCAGAGTCATCAATGCAGGAGATGGAACACACGAACATCCAACACAAGCTTTACTAGACAGTTACTCTATACGTGAAAAACTAGGAAGTGTTAAAGGCAAAAAAGTAGTAATCGTAGGAGACATCTTACATTCACGTGTTGCATTATCGAACATCTACGCCCTTCAAAAACAAGGTGCAGAAGTTATGGTCTGCGGCCCAACCACCCTTATCCCTAAATACATTCATGAATTAGGGGTTAAGGTAGAGCATAATCTTCGCAAAGCACTAGAATGGTGTGACGTTGCAAACATGTTGCGTATTCAATTGGAAAGACAAGACATTCAGTACTTTCCTTCGCTTAGAGAATACACTATGCTTTATGGTTTAGATAAAAAACTCTTAAATAGTCTAGACAAAGAGATTGTTGTTATGCATCCTGGTCCAATCAACCGAGGAGTCGAAATAACGAGCGATGTTGCCGACAGCAAGCAATCCATCATCCTTAATCAGGTCGAAAATGGAGTAGCTGTTCGCATGGCCGTAATATACTTATTAGCCGCAAAGATAGATCGTTGATAAATTTTATTATTTTTGGATAAACGCAAGCAACAAAATGAACTTTACAGTAATAAACCATACAAACTATAGCATTATATCTTCTGAGGTTGACAAACTCAACAGCACAAACGCTTCTGAGCTAAAAACCAGCATCTTAAATTTAAACAAGGAGAATGTAAGTCATTTAATTATTGATTTATCTAAAACTTCTTATTGTGATTCCTCTGGATTAAGTGCTTTGCTTTCTGCCAATAGATTGTGTAAAAATTCAAATGGGAAATTTATCTTAACGGGGCTTCAACCAAATGTTAAAAAGATGATTGAAATTGCACAGCTACACAGGGTACTTTCTATAACAGAAACCTTAGAAGAAGCAGAAAAAGCGATGCCTTAAACTTATGAGTTTCAATGTCACCATCTTAGGTTCAGGAGCTGCGGTCCCAACTTTAAAAAGAGGTACTACAGCACAACTCATCAACTGTCAACAACGCTCTATCTTAATTGATTGCGGAGAAGCTACTCAGCTTCAAATGCGAAGATTCAAAGTCAAATTTCAAAACATTCAACTTGTACTGATTTCACATTTACATGGAGACCATGTTTTTGGACTCCCAGGATTAATCAGCACCATGCAACTATTGGGAAGAAAATCTCCCATGACATTGATTGGTCCAAAAGGTTTAAAAGAATTTCTACTCTCTCAATTCAAATTGGTAGGATTATACAATGGATTTACCTTAAACTTTATCGAATTAGACCCTGAATTTGAAGGCCTTGTTTTTGAAGACAAGTGTCTAAGAATAAATAGTTTTCCTTTAAACCATAGGATTGCCACACATGGATATCGCATTGATGAAAAGCCAGGAAATAGAAGACTGGATAAAGAAGCTTTTGACCAAACGGGTGTGAGTACTTCTTATATCAACAAATTAATTTCAGGAGAAGACATCGTTGACAACAATGGCATAATGGTTCGTTCAGAAGACGTTACTTATTCGCCAAAACCAACAAAGTCATACGCATTTTGTTCCGATACAGCTTACCACCCACCTATCATTGAGCATTTAAAAAACGTTGATTTGCTTTATCATGAGGCCACATTTATAGACAAAGAAAGTGAACGCGCTTCAGAGACCTTTCATTCTACAGCAAAGCAAGCGGCAACAATTGCATTAAAAGCCAATGCAAAACGGTTGATTCTAGGTCACTTCTCTGCACGATACAAATCAATGGAAAATCATTTAGAAGAAGCTCAAACGATCTTCGAGCGTGTTTTTGTACCTGAAGATGGAGAATTCTTCAACGTATAACTAAAGAATCAGGGAGCGACTTTCTTTCTCCAAAAGTTTCTAATTCACTCAACAATATCGAACATTTCCGCTGCTTTTTTACGGGAAAATGCATTAAAGTGCCACCATTCAGTTTGAATCACCCAGAATCCTCCTGCCCTCATTACCTGTCTCAGCAACTTTCTATTTTGAACTTGGTGTGGTGTCAAGTCTCCAGATGCTAAAAATTGTTCCTCATGTCTTGGATAAGCAATTTTCCTCAAATCATCATACCCTGCTCCCATATCAAACCACTGATCAGAATTTTTATTTTTAATGGTCAAATCAACCGCACAACCATAATTATGAATACTTCCATTAGCTGGATTACTTACAAATTTAATTCTGTCATTAAAAGGAATCGTATCAAGTGCATCCCACATGGCTTGTTGAACAGAACGTGGTCGAGTGCCATCAAATACTAGTAAAGTGAGAGATGAGTCGATTTTCTGCAAAGCCTTTTGTGCCAATGACAATCTTTCGGCGACAACAGGCTGAAGGTAGACCTTATGATAATCGCGATAAAGCACTTGTCCCATAAAGTTATCAGTAGTTGCATACTTCACATCCACTTGAATAGTCGAATCAACACTTTGAATATCAACAAGACCAGCGGCCAACATCTTTTTTTCTAAGGCGCTAATTTCTTGAACAGTATCAATAATTTCTTGATCTTTTTCAAATAAAGAATCATTATCCCACACCTCTTGACCTTCTATAGCAGGTACTTTATCAATAGGTATCTCAATTGATTCCTGCACTTCTTCACCGTTACAAGCAAAAAGCAAAAGTATTATGAACAGTAAAATACATTTATTCGACATCATGACTAATTTCAATTCTTACAAAGGTAAAGTTATTAACATCTTAGGAAAAGTATAGGAAGAATGAAATAAAAACAAAATATTTGTATTTTGGTCATTAAATATTCATGATATGAACGAGGAGCAGAACTATGAAAGTCAGCAAGAAGTACACTCAAAAGTAGTCCGTGCTGGAAAAAGAACCTATTTTTTCGATGTAAAGTCAACACGTAATAATGATTTATACTTAACGATCACGGAAAGCAAAAAGTCTATTCAAAATGGGAAAACCACTTTTCAAAAGCACAAGATATTTCTATACAAAGAAGATTTCGAAAAATTCAGTGATGCTTTAGGCGAGTCCATTAATAAAATTAACGAGCTTAAACAAGAGGGGAAATTTGCAGAGGCAGAAACAGACCTATCTGACTTCTCCTCAGTTGATTTTGAGGATTTACCGTAGAGGTACTGATTTTCTAACAAAAATCTGTTACTATAAATTTACGATTTTAAGCGTACCAATAAATTAATATTGCGTATCTTGTTCAATCATTTGTACTATTTAGAAAACTTAAAATAATATGGGGAAGATTATTGCCATTGCAAATCAAAAAGGAGGTGTTGGAAAAACAACTACAGCTGTCAATTTAGGAGGTAGTTTTGGGGTATTGGAGTATAAAACTTTGATTGTAGATGCAGATCCTCAAGCAAATGCAACATCTGGAGTTGGTTTTGACCCAAGTCAGACCAGAAATATTTATGATTGCTTAATCAATGATGTACATCCTTCTGAAGTCATCTTAAAAACAGAAAATCCTAATTTGGACATCCTACCTTCTCACATTGATTTGGTTGGAGCAGAACTGGAGATGATTAATATGCCAGGACGTGAATACCTTATGAAGAAGGTTTTAGACAAGGTAAAAGACAGCTATGACTTTATCCTTATTGACTGTTCTCCTTCTTTGGGATTGATTACAGTAAATGCACTAAGTGCGGCCAACTCGGTAATTATTCCTGTACAATCAGAATACTATTCACTAGAAGGATTGGGGAAACTTTTGAATACCATCAAAATTATTCAAGGACGTTTAAATACAGATTTGGATATTGAAGGGATTTTAATTACACTTTATGACACCAGGTTGCGTTTAGCGAATCATGTTGTGGAAGAATTAAAAACCCATTTCCAAGACTTGGTTTTCGACACTGTCATTCACAGGAATACCAACTTGGCTGAGGCTCCATCACACGGTGCTACAATCATCATGCATGACGCAACAAGTAAGGGGGCTGTGAATTACCTGAACTTGGCAAGAGAGATTATACAAAAACAAGAAGCGACAAAATTAACAGACGACAACAATAAAATTTCATTAGAAGATGAGCTCTAGTTCTAAAAAACGACCAGCACTTGGAAAAGGATTAAGTGCACTATTAGAAAGTTCTTTAACGGATATTACCTCTGAAGATTTATCTGATGCATCCGTATTGGGATCGGTTGCTTTGTTGCCAATTAGTGCAATCGAAGCCAACCCATTTAATCCGAGGACACATTTCGAAGAAGAAGCCTTACAAGAGTTGAGTGACTCTATTGCAACCCATGGTATTATTCAACCAATTACTGTACGGAAATTAGGACGTAGCAAATATCAACTTATTTCAGGGGAACGTCGATTTAAGGCTTCACAAATGGCTGGATTAAAAGAAATTCCTGCTTATATTCGTGTTGCAAATGACCAAACAATGCTTGAGATGGCATTGGTGGAAAACATTCAAAGACAAGATTTGAATGCCATTGAGGTTGCGCTTTCTTATCATCGTTTGATTCAAGAATGTAACTTGACGCAAGAAAAATTAGCACAACAAGTTTCTAAAAGTCGTACATCGATTACCAACCATCTGCGTTTGCTTAAACTTCCTGCTAAAATTCAATTGGCTGTTAGGGAAAATGAAGTTTCAATGGGACACGCAAGAGCCTTAGTTGGAATTGATGATACAGATAAACAAATTGAAATTTTCGAACGTGTCATTAATGAAAAGCTTTCTGTCCGTGATCTAGAAAATATTTTACGTGAAGAAAAAAACAACAACACAGAAGAAAAGAAAAAAAGTACGGCTAAACCTGTCGTTACCGAACAACAAAGTCAATTCACCAATGGATTCTCAGAAAAAGTGGCTGCAAAAGTTCAAATCAAAAAACAGCCTTCTGGAAATGGTAAACTGATCATTAATTTCAACTCTGAAGTTGATTTGAATAGAATAATTGAAATACTGAACGAATAAAAGAATGCGATTAATTCTTGCTCTTCTTCTTTTTACCCCTTTCGCAATCAATGCCCAAGAAACCGATGCAGAAAAATCTGGTGATCTGGATACTTTGAGCGTAACGTTAGTAAAAGACAGTACGCATTCCCCAAAAAAAGCAGCATTGCTATCTCTTGTTCCAGGAGGGGGTCAAATATACAATCACTTGGCAATGCCAAAGGGAAAGAAAAAAGCATTTTGGAAAATTCCTATTATTTACGCTGGATTAGGAGCTACTGGTTATTTCGCCATTCAAAATCATTTGACGCAAAAAACATTAAAATCAGAATATTTATTCAGGGTTGAGAAAGGGTATCCCAACCCAGACTTACCAGCGTATGCAGCTTATGATAATCAAGGAGTACTTACGCTTTTTGAAAATGCTCGTACGAACAGGGACTTAATGATATTTGCCTTCATCGCGGTTTATGGATTGAACATCCTTGATGCACATGTTGAAGCCCACTTTGTGAACTTTGATGTTTCAAAAGACCTTACGTTAAGTCTTCAACCAAGAATGCACGATTTCAAAACTCCAGGACTTGCATTGACACTTAATTTTCGTTAATTAAAGTCGATAAAATGCAATAGAAAAGTAAATTTGTAAAGCTTCAAAAAACGAATGAAATGAAAGTGGTACTAGTTGGATATGGAAAGATGGGAAAGGAAATCGAAAAGATTCTTCTTTCGCGTGGTCATGACATTATTGGTAAAGCTACTGAAGAATCACCATTAAACGATGCTATGATTAAGGATGCTGATGTTGCCATTGATTTCTCAACACCACATTCAGTGCTTGAAAACATCGACTTCTTATTGCGCAACAACATTCCAACGATTGTTGGAACAACAGGTTGGAATGCATCATATTCAAAAGTAAAAACACAAGTTGAATCTTGCAATGGAGCACTAGTACACGCATCAAACTTTAGTATAGGCGTTAATTTATTTTTCAAACTGAACGAGCAATTGGCCCAACTAATGGAGGAATATGCGGAATACACTCCGAGCATCACCGAAATACATCACACTGAAAAGTTAGATGCACCAAGTGGAACAGCAATTACTTTGGCCGACGGATTAATTCACAACTACAGTAATCTTACCGATTGGTATTGTCCAACCGCTAGTTCATCAAGCACTCATAAAAACAGCAATAATCAAGTCCAAGAAAAGTCCTTGAAAATTGAAGCCCTACGTGAGCACGACGTTAAAGGTACACACCGCATCGATTATACATCAACAATTGATACCATTTCTATTCAACATGAAGCACACAACAGAACAGGATTTGCTCTTGGCGCTGTGATTGCCGCAGAATGGATTCAAAACAAAAAAGGAATATTTACAATGAAAGATGTATTACAACTTTCTTAAAAATTAAAAACAATGTCTGCATTATATTATTATTTATTTTTTCTGATCTATCCTTACATCGCAATGTGGTGGAAGAGTTTTCCTAAAGCTGGACGCAAATCATGGGAGGCACTGATTCCAGGTTACAACTATGCCATTGCTTCAAAAATTGCTGGTCAACCTGCATGGTGGGCCTTTTTAATGGTCATCCCAGGAATTCATATTGTAATGTGGATGGTATTTAATGTTAGCTATATCCGTAAACATGGATTCTTCTCATTGACCGATACTTTACAAGGAATTTTCTTCCCTTTCCTGATTATGGCCAAGATTGCGAATGACGAAACTGTTCAGCCAACATTCACCACAGATTGGGAAAAGCAAACTGATATTGAACGCAGAAAAAACGGAGATCACTTGGTCCTCTTTTTAACTTTACCCATTATCGGACATGCCGTAGCATTAACTTTAGGCTTATTACAAAAGAAGAAAAAAGGACGCAAAACAATCATCAAAGAATGGGGAGACAGTATTTTATTTGCCTTAGTTGCTGCAAGTGGAATTAGAACCTATGTTTTTGAACCTTTCCAAATCCCAACTGGATCCATGGAAAAAACATTATTGGTGGGAGATTTTTTAGTGGTGAATAAGATGACCTACGGTTCGAAAGTTCCTGTTACTCCTCTCTCCTTCCCGCTTGTACACAATACCATTCCATGGGTTGACATCAAGTCATACACGACATTGGAAAAATTAGAATACACTCGTTTACCAGGTTGGTCGGAAGTAAAAAACTACGATGTTGTGGTATTCAATTATCCTTCTGGAGACACTGCTGTTTATGACCCAAGAATGCCAAATGGATTAATGGGGCACGATTATCATGGTATTGTAAACAGTGAAGCCCGTAGGTTATTTGAAACGTCAATTGACAAGAGTAAAATTCCTGACCGAAATCTTGAACTTCAAAAAAGAAGAGCACAGTTGTCCGAAAAATATGAAGAGTCAAAGCTGGATAGTGTTATGGCAATAGAGCAGCAAAAACTCGAAAAAAACATTCAAAAAATTGTCAATAATTTGTACCAAGATTTTATAGACGATTTCGAATCTTGGAAAGACAAAGCACGTCATGAAATTGCAGTCAACAAGAGAACTTACTCTAATTCAGAAGAAAGAGTAATTTCGCATTATGGAGTTGTTTATCGACCTGTTGACAAGAGAGAAAATTACATCAAACGTTGTATTGGAATTCCTGGTGACTCTATACGAATAGAGGATGCACAAGTTTATGTGAATGGCGAAGCTGCTCCAATCTTCGAGCATCAAAACTTACAATACATTGTTTCTAACATTTCACTTCCTTCTCCTCAAGTAATGAAAAGTAAGTATGGATTAGAACTCAATAGAGATTATTATAGTAGTAATGGAGGAGCGATGAATCTTACAGAAACAGAATTAGCTACATTAAAGTCAAAATACCCTTCAGCTCAATTCAAACTGTACAATCGATTAATTGCTGATGTTTCTAAACAATCTCCAGGTGAGAAAGTAGGGAATTTACAATATTATCCAAAGTCTTTTGACCATAGCAATACAGAATCTAACTTTTCTACTTTTTGGGTTCCAAAGAAAGGAGAAACAATAGAATTAAACCCTTATACTGTCACTTGGTACAAAAGAATTATTACGGCTTATGAATTACATTCCTTTGAAGAAAAGGATGGTCAATATTTCATAGATGGAGAACTTGCAACACATTACACCTTTGAAATGGATTATTACTGGATGATGGGAGACAATCGATACAACTCCGCTGACTCTAGAGTTTGGGGATTTGTTCCTGAAGATCATATTGTTGGAAAAGCATCGATGGTTTGGTACTCAAAGCATCCAGCGGGAGGAGTTCGTTGGGAAAGGTTATTTACTGGCATTGAATAATGATTTATTCTTCGAATTATTTTGGTACCATCCCCTACTTTCAATCTATTGCACAGCGCAATGAGATAGCGATTGATTTGTTTGAACATTATAAAAAACAAACATGGCGGAACCGTACCCAAATCTTGGAAAGCAACGGTCCAATGTACCTCAGTGTGCCCGTAATGCGTCCCAATGGAAGTAAAAGTCCAGTGAAAGACATCCTGATTACCCACGACATAAATTGGCAAAAAGACCATTGGAAAGCAATAGAAAGTAGCTATAAGCACGCCCCTTATTTCTTTTATTATGGTCCGCAGGTCAAAGCATTAATTTATCAAGAAGAAAACGAGCTTTACAAATTCAATTTAATTATTCTTAAACAGTTTTTAAAATGGTTAGATTTAGATATTAAAATCTCTTTTACTTCGGACTACGTAGTTCCAGAAAACTCAGAAGATCATCGGATTGCTTTAGACAAAAAATCTTTCGAAATAGTTCAAAAACCATACATTCAAGTTTTTTCTGATAAATATCCATTTTATCCCAACTTATCTATTCTTGATTTGATCATGAATCAAGGTCCTTTAGCAAGAAACTATCTCCTTCCTCAAAAAAGGTAATAAAATTATCAGATCAAAACCCCTGTATATCAACGTGATAACATTATCGGTTTGAAATTTAACATATTTTCTATAATTATCACTTGCACGGAAGTAATATTTAAGTATCTTTACAGTGATTTAGGTGGTTAGGTTAGGTTGATTAGCGAGAGAGAAAGGACGCCTGTCCATTCTCTCTCGCGCTTTTTAGGGGTATTTGTTTTTTAAAACACATCCTTTCAATCACCGATTACGTCATCGTAACATTTCTTTTTAAAATCGCGTTTAAATTTTTTCAAATCGTCTTCACTAATAGCATTCGGAGTTGTCATTACCAATAAGTCAACTAATTCACCCTGTTTTCTAAGTGGCAATTGTTGGTATGGATGCAAGTTTAAGATAAATCCAAGTCGTTCATAAAAACCAATTCTACGTTGGTTCATTTCTGTAGTTGGCGGCTCGACTTCTAACAAAATATTGTCAGGACTTTCAGCAATAAAATCCAATAAAATAGACTTCCCGTAACCTTTTCCTCTATGGAGATCTAATGTTGCAAAGTGTTCAATAAATTTCAATCCATCAAATTGCCACCAAGCAATAAAGCCGATGAACTCTTCATCTTTATGGATCACTTCAAAATGATAATCTTCATGTTTTAAAACTACTTCTTGAATATCCAGTTCTCTTTTTTCATTGGATGGAAAAGCATTTTGATATAGGTTCCAGGCCATTTTAAAGTCAGAATGAAGTGTTGAGGTATGTCTTGTTCTTTTCATTTCGCGTATAATAACAAAGCATAAAAATAGGGCCGATTTTTCAATCGACCCCAGTGTTTTTTTAATAAAATATGAATGGAAATAGTTACACTACTTAAATTCTTTTTGTATTCATTTTCACATCATCTGGCTCCTCTTCTTCTGGCTCATAAAGATATCTTTCTTTACTGTCATCCATTTCATCCATCCACTCAGTATGGTGTTCCGCAGCCATCGTTCCAGTAACAACACTCTGAAAAGTTTTATCCCTATAGGTAAGAATATTTTCTTCTTTATCATTGAGCCATTCTTTGAACATTTCAGCTACTTTATCAATATTGAACTCAGGATAATCCGAAAGTTTTATGATGTCCTTGATATAATCCGATTGGAAATCAACATGATCATGCCCTGTTTCCAGTTTATCATTTCTATCCAACCAATAATCGATGTCTTTTCTTCTTTCTTCAATTGAAGGCAGTTTAAATTCTCCTAACATGTAGTCACGTGCTAACCATGCTTGAACATCAAACATATTAAAAGTATAATATTGATCTTGCATCCCCAGATAAATTAACTGTGGTAAATCATTAAAGAAAACACCTTTATAAAGATGATTAGGGTATAAGTTGTTCTTCGTTTTCAAGCGCATCTCATCTGGAAGGAATGGGAATTTATGCTGATATCCTGTACACATAATAACTGCGTCAAAACGTTCAGATTCACCATTTTTAAAGTGCGCTACGTCATCTTCAAAATGCGTTACCAGAGGCATTTCCTTAATTCCTTCTGGCCAATCAAGACCAATTGGGTTCGATCTGTAACTTAACGTCACCGATTTCGCACCGTGCTTATGACATTGTACTCCGATATCTTCGGCAGAATAGCTACTTCCAATCAATAATAAGTTTTGATCTTTGTATTGATCTGCACCTCTGAAGTCATGGGCATGAATTACATTTCCTGGGAAGTTTTCGATTCCTTTAAAGTAGGGCATATTCGGCGTTGAAAAATGCCCTGATGCAACAACGAGGTAATCAAATTCTTCAGAATAGGTTTTATCGTTTTTTAAGTCATCTAAAACCAAAGTAAACTTTTTAGTTTCTTCATCAAAACTCACCCATCTTGCAGTGGTATCAAAACGAATATAATCCCTTACATTGTCTTTTTTAATTCTTCCTTGAATGTAATCAAAAAGAACAGGACGTGGTGGATAAGATGAAATGGGCTTTTTAAAGTGCTCATCAAAAGAGTAATCAGAAAATTCCAAGCATTCTTTTGGACCATTCGACCATAAATATTTATACATACTTCCGTGAATTGGTTCACCATACTTCCCTACTCCAGTTCGCCAGGAGTAGTTCCACATTCCACCCCAGTTACTTTGTTTTTCAAAACACACTATTTCAGGGACTTCTACGCCCTTTTTTTTAGCTGCTTCAAATGCTCGAAGTTGTGCTAAACCACTAGGTCCAGCGCCGATAATACCTACACGTTTTTTACTCATAATTTTATATATTTTGACGACACTCCACAATTTGCACAAGGAGTTCGACTAATTAATACTTACTTTTTAATAAAAAAACTGCTTTTTAAGGCAGAGAAAAGTTCAATTAAACTTTTTTCTATAGAAATAACTGAGACATTATGTCTGTTATTATAACGATTAGCTGCCCAGTAAAAGGGGGAACTAAAAAAGAGAAACAAGAGGGCCATTTGCGGCTTTTTCTCTTAAAGTGTTTTTCAAAAACCTGTGCAAACATAGTGAATTGTTAGCGATTTTCCTAATTTCATTTCTTTGACCCACTGATAATCTTGGATATGAGCCCTTTCTGATTGGTAAATTCAGCATACAGAACACCACCTATATGCAACAAAATAAACGGAATTAAATAGAATAATGATTTGACATGGAAAAACTCCATAGACTTCTTAAATTCTTTTGGTCCCAATGAAATAATAAGACCTGTTACCAAAGAAATCACCACACCAAAATAAAATAAGATATACACCCACCTTTGAAACTTTTCCTTCCTCGTGATGTGATGCTCAAGTGGATTTTGAAACTTCATATACCCCAAAATAGGCAGTGTAAAACGAATTAAAAACAAGGCCGTTAAGACATAACCCACATAAATATGCCAATTCCACATTGGTTTTCTAATTTGTTTTCCTAGTTGAATGAGTTCTTCTTCAGATAATTGTTGATTTTTAGTCGTCAAAAAGTCACCAATAATTTCAGCGATATTAAATTTATTGAGCCACGTCATGCGCAGGAATATGGTCAGTAAAAGAAAGGTAAAGCAAATGGCAATAGCCCAATGTATTATTCTATAAATGCGCGAGTAGGATTTCGTTTTCATGGGAAGTGTATTACGATGACAAAAATAGTTCATTGCAAAATTAAATACCTAAATCTAGCACTTAGATTCTATATAAATAAGGAGGTAAGACACTCGAACTGAAATGAATCACTTAATCGTGATGGGCTCACCTAAGAATTTTGGATTAACTCCAAAAAAACAATCAATAACAGCTTTACTTCTGGCAAAGTACTCTCTAACAGCTGTTTTAAATCCGTAAGATTTAGAAACATCTTTGGCGTTAAATCCTACAGCATCAATTCCATTTTTCTCTGCCAAATAAATCGCTCGTTCATTATGAAATTTTTGAGAAATAATAGTCAACTTAACTTGTCCGAATATTTTTTTAGCCCTGACAACGGAATCCAAAGTTCTAAAACCAGCATAATCTAAAAATATTTTTTCGGCAGGAATACCGCGTTTTACAAGTTCTTCTTTAAACGCTTCAGGTTCATTATAATATTGTGTACTGTTGTCTCCACTGACAAGTACAAATGCTATTTTTCCACTATTGTACAATTCTACAACAGCATCTATTCTGTATTTAAAATACAAATTGATTCCACCTTTGGCCCTATATTTGGCTGTCCCCAAGACCATTCCAACGCGATTTGATTCAATTTGATCTGTATCAAAATAGGTTTTACCTTCCGCTGTATTGACGATAATTTGATTCGAAACAATTGCAAATACTAAAAGAAATACCACCAGCAAGACTGTTATTAGCAGAACTTTCTTCTTCTTCCTTTGAATAAATTTTATAAATCTATTTTTCAATTCCTTTAACTGTTGTTTTCATAGATGAAAATCTTCTAAGTTTGAAAACTTACACTGATTCAAAGATGAAAATGTTATTATTGTTTTGTCAGCTTAAAGTAAGCAATGAATGCTTTGAACATTTGTTTTCTTATTGCTGGTTAAAGTTAGTTCTTAAGAATCATAAATCCAATCTAAATTTCAGAAATAAAAATGAGATTTAATGCTCAATTTAAATGATGGTCTTCTTTAATCCTTCTAAAACAAAATACCACATGTAATGCCACATAGACCTTGTTGGGTCGCGCTCAAAATCTTTAATTTCACTGTTTTTTTTAATCGGTGGATCAAGCAGTTTACTGGCCACAAATGAAACTATTTTTCTTTCCTTTCCTTTTTTATTATAAACATCAAGTTCAATGTTTTGGGACTGAACCATAAAAGTTCCGTGGGCGGTACCTCTAGATTTCATGTGTGACTTTAACTCTGTTATTTTCCCACTCAGTTCGACATTCACTGCAGGTCTCAACATGCTATTCACAGCATTAGTTTCGATGTTTTTGGCGTGGACGTCCATGATAAAAGTTTCTATTTTAGCCAATTGATTATAAGCAATATCAACCCCTACCATAGATCCAGGACTGACACAAAAAGTACCTTTTAGAATAGCATTTTTGTTTTTTTCTGGAAGGTTGTGAATATTAAAGAGTTGAACATTCACGTCAAAAAAGTCCATCGTGCTGAGTTTTCGATCTTCTCCAAGCATTGAATAAGTGATTTTTGAGTTTTTTGTTTCCAAAATTTCACCATCGATTTCGAAGTTCAATTGTTGAACCATTTGTCCATAAGTCAACTTATGCTGAGTGTTTTGTGGAATGGTTTTATCCCGATAAACATCTAAATTCAGTGAGTCAATATTGATTTTATTAAACAACACTTTTTCCAATTCGTTATTGCGCAATACAAAATCAACGCTATCTAGGATTATTCCATGTGCAAAAAACGAGACATGATCTTTTTGTTGTGGGATATGATGAATATATTCTGTTTTTGAATAACGTGTCAAAACACTGAAAGTATCCAATTGTAAAATGTTGTTACTATAGGTTAAGTTCATCAAGTTCAAATCGTGAATATCCTTTGTTTTATAATGCAAGGATTGGAGATTCACCCTGAGCAATTGATCAAAACTAATGTTTTCCAAATCTTTTAACTCCGCACTTAATTCAACACCTTTGGCACTAATCAAGGTGTCCTTTTCCTCAATAGAGTATATATCCATCTCACTAAGTTCAATCGATTTCAATGCAAAGGGCCGAGATGCTCTTTTCTTTTTGGAAACTTCACTAGAATCTGAGCTAAGCTTATAATAATTAACCCTCACTCCTTGTGCTTTAGACGATTTTACAATAATGGTATCAGAAAAAATAAGGTTAATCAGTCCAATATCAAGTGCCACATCTTCTATGCTTACCTCTACCTTTTGGTTTTTAAAGTTTACCTCTCGCAAAGAAACATTCCCTAAAAAGTTCATTTTAAACTCGCCAAAACTCAATTGCTCCTCTTTTTTCAGCTGTTTTTCGATATAAGACTCCACCAAAAACACACCTCCAATACAAAGTAAAATCAGGACAGAGACAGCAAGTAGTATTCTTTTTAGTGCTTTCATAAATAAGTTTGAATCAAAATAGTAATATTAGGAATAAGAACCTTAGGAAGTATCTTAATTATCATTAATTCTTGAAACGAAGTTAAAAATATTACGAAATTTCTTCAATTGAAATCATATCACATTTTTAAAACTAAATTTGTTTCAGAAAAAACGCCCGTGGAGATAAAGTTAGAAATAGTACACGAAGACGAACAACTGATCGTGATCAATAAACCGGCTGGACTATTGGTTCACAGAACAAAAATCGCACGAGATGTGCAAGAGTTTGCTTTACAATTATTGCGTGACCAAGTTGGTTACCAAGTCTTTCCTATCCACCGTTTAGACAGAAAAACATCTGGAATTTTATTATTTACCAAGCAGAAAGAATTTGTTCATCCCTTTCAGTTGGTTTTACAAGATCAAAAGACACAAAAAAGATATATTGCTATTGTTCGCGGTTATTTTCCTGAATCTATAACGGTTGATCATCCACTAATCAATGATGAAGGCAAAAAACAAGACGCTTTAACCCAATTTAATTTACTAAAACACACTGAAGTTCCACTTGCTTTTGGGAAATTCAACACTTCACGTTATTCATTGATAGAAGCCTTTCCCCAAAGCGGTAGAATGCATCAAATTCGCAAGCATTTAAACCATCTCCGCCATCCCATCATAGGTGATCGTCCACATGGATGCAACAAACAAAACGCTCTTTTTTTAAAAGAGTATGGTCTAAAAAAGATGTTACTTCATGCCGAAAGTATACATTTTTCACATCCATTTACAGATAAAATAATAGAAGTTAAGGCGGCCTTACCAGCCCATTTTAATCAAACCATTTCTGATTTGAATTTATAAAATATAATGTACAAAAAAGTGTGTTCTGATTGCTCAAAACACACCTAGTTATAAGATTAAAATAGATGACTACTTGTTGCAGTGATCAAAGTAAGTCTGAACATGAATAGGGAATTCTTTCCACACCGACTCTGAAGCATTATATTTCTCTACAGCTTCTTTACAGTCACCATAAAGTTTAGCTCCTTCTTTTTTATATTCTTTTTTGGTGTAGTAAACAGCTGGTGCGTCTCCTTGCTTAACGTAGTATGATTTATCAAGACCTCCAGCTACAGTAATTCCCCCTGGAGAAAAAGAAGCACCTTCACGTGCTAACGGGTCGAAATAAACTCTGATATCACCTGCTGATGAAGTGTTTACCAACTGTAGAATTCCAGTAAAAACTTTTTTCTTTCTCTTGAACTCCGTAGTTTCAAAGAAAGCATAACCATCTTTCATCAAACCTGGATCTAAATCTGTTTTACTCCACTTGTCAACAGTAGTTGCTGTCTCAATTGCTGAAGATATTTTTTGCAATCCACTTGGAGCAAGGTACATGTGTTGAATTTTATCTGAAAGGTATTCTACTTTCCCATTGTCATTTTCAATAGTGATACTCACAAAGTTTCCTCTTTTTCTTTTCAACTTCTTGATCAAACCTTGTACTTCAGTCCCATCTTTTAATGTGATTTTTGCTGGTTTCTTTCTAGAAAATCCATCCATTCCTGTCGTAAAACTTTGTGCTCCTACTTGAAAAGTAAACGAAATTGCCAATGCGGCCAATAATAATTTAATGTTTTTCATAAGTAATTGTGTTAATTTAACCCATAAAAATAGTAGATTAAAGAAGAAAAGCATTACCATTTATCATTTATAATTGAAAAATGTATTAATCAATAAATAGTTTTATTAGAACAACCCTAACTGTCCATCACTTTCAAGACACTCCGTTCGTAAATTATCATTCAATTCAACAGTCCCTTGCTTTAACCATAGTTTTGCTTGTGTTGCATCCATAATGAGCGGCATTCTTTTCTTAATATTATGAATTTCGGCCATAATTTCATTCGCTGAAGTGGTCAATAATGAAAATGAATTAACTGTCTCACCACTTTTGGGGTTTTCCCAAGAGCTATAGAGACCTGCCAATCCAAAGACTGCAGTGTCGTTTAAACCAATACGGTATTTTTCTTTTCGTTTTCCTCTACTGTCCAACCATTTCCATTCATAGAATCCTGTTACAGGCAGGACGCATCTTTGCGCTGTAATTTCTCTAAAAGAGGCGACTTCATTTATGGTTTCCAGCTTTGCATTCAAAGTATGTTTTCGAATGTCTTCTGTTTTGGCCCAATGTGGAATTAGCCCCCAGTTTAAAAATTCAAAAACTTCGGGTGAGTCACTTTTTAAAACCGGTAGCAAAGGAAATTCAAAGCCATTGATGATGTCTTTCGGTTGATACAAAGCAGGCATTTTAAACTGCGCATTAAACTGCTCGGTTAATTCTTTGATGGTTGCTTTTTGCTGGACATTATAACACATTATTTACTCTTTAAATGAAAAAAAGAAAAATTACGGGAGTTGTATTCATTCTCAAAGAGGTGGGGATAATATTTCTCCATTTCAGCATTCATTAAATCAACAGGAACATCATCAAATTCGCCATAAAAATGAGTGTACTCCATAAACTTTTGGCTTCCTTGATAAGCTTGAAATAAAGCATCCTCTTCTCCTTCCCATTCTAATGGTTCAACTCCAGAGACCTTACAAATTAGTGGGTCAAATGCTGGAGTAGACTTCACCCATTTCCCATCAATATAGGCTGAAACATAACCATGAAAAACGATTTCTTCACGACGCAAAGCCTGCGTCAGTTTTTCAACACCTATATGGTTAATAACAATTCCATAACCTAATTTTGAGGGAATCCCTAAAGCCCTTAAACCTGTCGCCATAACGATAGACTTCTCCACACACCAGGCTCGACTTTTCTTTGAAATAGTACTTGACTTCAAAGCTTCAGGACGCAAATCTAAATGATATGGATTGTAAATAAATCCGTCCCTTACCTTATAATAAAGCGCTACAGCCTGTTCCTTTTTTGATTTGGATAAGTCAATATCTGCAATTAACTCTTTCGTGCTTTTATCATTCACCTCTAAAATTGGCGTAGATCTTAAGTACCTTTCTTGCTCCTCTTTGGTCATGGTTCAAATTTACCAATATTTAATGATGAAATAAATACTGCTCCGATGAAATTAAGCTTAGTAAGGTTAACAGCATAAAAGATCAACCATCTCACTGACAACTGTAACTTTTGTTTCACTCCTTAAGTTTAGTTATATTTAAATTTGAAACAAACAAATCAAAATAAAGATGAAAAAACTAATCCTTACCCTCATTACACCATTGTTTTTCATGGCCTGTAGCTCACCTGA
This sequence comes from Brumimicrobium sp., assembly GCF_048268645.1. Classification (NCBI taxonomy): domain Bacteria; kingdom Pseudomonadati; phylum Bacteroidota; class Flavobacteriia; order Flavobacteriales; family Crocinitomicaceae; genus Brumimicrobium; species Brumimicrobium sp. The sequence continues at coordinate 99,622 of NZ_JBLWVE010000003.1, forward strand.
AGATGGACAAAATCTTTCAAATGAGGATCAAAAGACAGATTCCATAATGATTAATCAAGAGCTCAGTAAAGAAGAGTTAGAGCGCTACCGAGAAATAGGAATTCAATATGCGAGTACTACGCAAAAGGCTTTGGGACAAAAATTAACTCAAGCATTGTCCAAAGGAGGTGCAGAACACGCCCTTCAGTTTTGTAATATTCAAGCAATGCCTATCACAGACAGCATGGCTAACCTTCACAACGCTGAATTATCAAGGGTTAGTGACCGACCACGAAATCAAAGCAACACAGCAAATGCAAATGAGTTAGAACAAATAGCGCATTTCAAACAACTCCTTGCTGATGGAAAAGTTGGTGCTGAACTTCAACCTAATATAAAAATTGATGGAGATCAAGTTCATTTTTATTCGCCTATTGTGACCAATGCAATGTGTTTACAGTGTCACGGTTCCAAGGAAGAAATGATACAGCCTGAAACACTTGCATTAATTTCGGACTTATATCCAGAAGACAAAGCTACAGGATATCAAGCCAACGAAGTCAGAGGGATTTGGAGTATTATTTTCGAAAAACAGTAGTTCATAAAAAAATAGAGGCATGAAAAAGCTAGGCTTAATTGGAGGTACTTCGTACCATTCAACAATAGATTATTATAGAATGATCAACGAAAAAGTAGGTGATAAAATCGGTAGAGATCAAAATCCTCCTTTAATTTTATACAGTTTGAATATTGCATTGATGCGTTCTGGTGATGAGGAGAAAATCAAAAATGAATACCTAAGAATTTCAAAAGAATTAATTTCCATCGGAGCAGAAGGAATAATAATTTGTGCCAATACTCCACATATGGTTTATGATTTTGTACAAGCCAGAATTAATGTCCCGATTTTACATATTGGTCAGGCCATTGGTGACTTTGCAATAAAGAACAACTTTAAAAACCTAGGATTATTAGGCACTAAGCCTACTGTTAAAAAGAAGTTTTTAGAAAATTATTTAAAAGAAAATTATCCTTTAGAGATCACACTTCCTGAAGAAAGTGAAATTGATCAAATACACCATTATATTTCAAAGGAATTAACCCAAGGTGTGTTCTCAAAAGCGTCAAAAGAGTATTTTTTAGAACAAATGAAATCTTTAGAAAAAAAAGGCGCAGATGCTATGATTTTAGGGTGTACAGAATTGCCTTTGCTCATTAAACAAGAAGAAATAGAATTTAATTTAATTGACACTACGGGTTTACATGTTGACTTAGCGGTTAATTTTATCCTTGGTCAATAAAAAATCAACTATTTCTAAATGAATGTATACACGAAAAAATAAGAGATCGTTCTTAAAAACTGGGGAGGAATTTATCCTCACTTATTGAGCGAGCAAGTGATGGATTTAACCACTTTTGTACTTAAAACTTTAATGAAACAGTTTGTTCTAATTGTTGAATAAAGCCGTTAAAACGGCTAATATTATAAAGTCTTAAATTATTAAATGCGGGATTCATCCCGCATCAATAGGTGTCAAGCATTTATGTTTAATCTCCAACATTTAGTCTTGACCCAAAATAAGTTTAAAAAGAATCTTGAACCATAAAATATAACCGGGTAAACATCAATTTCCCCCTAGTACTAATCCATGATTCTTAAAATCGAGGATTTAAATGACAATCGAATTATCAGTGGTCAAGGTTGACTTAATTCAAAACTTGAAAACATAGCTTGAGCAAAGTGCCTTAAACTTCAGCGTTTTTCCTTTTTTAAGACACCTGTTTTTCTTTATTATTCCATCTTTCTACTCAGTAGAAGAATAAAAATCTTTCAGTAATATTTTCCTATAAATAACGGTGAGGAAAATAGCATAAGTCAATGCCATCACCATCAATCCGAGCAAAGAGAACACGAATAGCGTTTTTGCAGACAATGCACTTTCCGTATCAGATTTAATGTCCCGAACAATTTCCTCTTTGGTCATCACCCTAAACTCTGGATTATGCACACGCAATGTATCGACATAGGCTTCACTTTCCATTTCTCCATAAATAATGTCCATTCTTTCGGTTACTCTATTTTCAATAAAAGAAGGATTAATGTCATCATAATAAAAGAACATGAATACCGAAACAATCAAAACGTAAGGTGCACCAGCTGTCAAGGCATTTTTTATATCAGACAAAGGAGTTCCTGTTCCGAAACCTTCTTTCTTTTTTTCGTAATACAAGCCAAGACTAATGGCCAATAAAAGAAAAAGATTGTTGATTAAACCCGGTTTTACAACATCATCTTGAAAGATGTTAAAATACAGGAAGATCAATTTTAAGAGCATCCACGCTCCTGAGAACAAGAGCGCAAATTTTAGGGCTGGTCGCATAATTATCCGTTCATTGAAACTAAAAACTCTTCGTTACTTTTCGTGTCTTTCATGTGGCTTTTCATAAATTCCATTGCTTCAATTGGGTTCATATCTGCAATATGTTTACGCAACAACCATACACGTTGAAGTGTTTCTTTATTCATTAATAAATCTTCACGACGGGTACCAGAGGTTAAAATATCGATAGCTGGATAAATACGACGATTTGCAATTTTTCTATCAAGTTGTAACTCCATGTTACCTGTTCCTTTGAATTCTTCAAAAATTACCTCATCCATTTTAGAACCAGTATCTGTTAAGGCAGTTGCAATAATCGAAAGCGAACCACCATTTTCAATTTTACGTGCCGCACCGAAGAAACGTTTTGGACGTTGGAGAGCATTTGCATCTACCCCACCTGACAAAACTTTACCAGAAGCTGGAGAAACCGTATTGTAGGCACGAGCCAGACGAGTTATAGAATCCAATAGAATACATACATCATGACCACATTCCACCATTCTTTTGGCTTTTTCGAGTACCATATTGGCCACCTTTACGTGCTGATCCGCTGGCTCATCAAAAGTTGAAGCAATCACTTCAGCATTTACACTTCTGGCCATATCTGTAACCTCCTCAGGACGTTCATCGATCAGTAAAATAATCAAGTATGTTTCAGGATGGTTTGCAGCAATTGCATTGGCTACATCCTTAAGCAAAACAGTCTTACCTGTTTTTGGTTGAGCTACGATCATACCACGCTGTCCTTTTCCAATTGGAGCAAACAAGTCCATAATTCGAGTAGACATTGTTTCATCGCGATGGCCCGTTAGTTTAAACTTCTCATCAGGAAATAAGGGTGTAAGATATTGAAACGGCACGCGGTCACGAATAAAAGCTGGATCACGTCCATTAATAGAATCAACCTTCACCAAAGGGAAGTATTTTTCACCTTCTTTTGGAGGGCGAATTGTACCATATACTGTATCTCCTGTTTTTAGTCCAAATAATTTAATTTGACTGTGGCTCACATAAACATCATCTGGAGATGACAAGTAATTGTAATCTGATGAGCGTAAGAAACCAAAACCATCAGGCATCACCTCTAAAACCCCTTCAGCAGTAACAATTCCAGAAAGGTCATACTTCTTTTCTCTGGCTTTTTGATGATCTGATTTGCGGTTTTGATTAGGGTTATTGTTTTGTTTATCGTTATTTCTTTGCTTTCTATCGTCACCACTAGCTTTTACAAACCCCTTTCTTTCACGGTCCTTATTGTCTTGACTTTTATGGTCATTCGACTTGTTATCTCGTTCTTTATAACGCGGTGTTCTTTTATTTTCAACCTTTACATCTTTATCCTCTTTTGAAGGACGTGGTTTTCTTTCCTTTTCTGTAGAAGAAGAAAAAAGGTCTTGATCTTTCGATGGTGTTTTTTCGGTCCCTTCTTTATTTGACTTTTTGGCAGTATCTTCTTTTACTGAAGTCGACTTTGGAGTAGAGACAGTTCTTTTACGTGTTCTTGGTTTCTCATCAGTTTTGGTCGAAGGAGATTGCTCCCCCTCTTTAGCTGGTACCGACTTAGCTTCAGTACTTTTAGCTTCACCGCCGTTAACTATTAAGTCTATCAATTCTCCTTTTCGGAATGATTCTACTTTTTTTATACCTATTGCTTTTGCAATAATGCGTAATTCAGGAAGCTTCTTCCCGGCTAATTCGTCTTTTTTCATTTATATGAAATAATATTATAAGAGATAACTATAAAGGTTGTAATATATTCTATAGAGAGTACCGCAGAGTTGCGATGTCACAATAATACAAATATTCTTTCTTATAAAACAAGGAATAGAAAAAAAAGATTGATTTTTTTAATGTAAAGGGTTTCATAATAAGCAAAAAAGCCCTGAAGTATTCTCCAGGACTTTAATGAGTTTAAGTTAGTCTACCCTATCAATAAGGTCTGCTTATTTTTTCACAAATTGCTTTACCATTTCTTCACCTTGATCATCTACGATGACAAACAAATAAACTCCTCTTGACAATTCGGTTACATCAAAAACAGTTTGTGTAGCAGGATAAGATTTTACAAGTTTTCCTACATCCGAAAGGATCATTATTTTCTCCCTGTTAACTAAAGGACTTTGAGCAATAGTTAAAAAGTCTGTGGTTGGATTTGGATACAATTTAAAATTGAACATATCCTCTTTTGAAACCCCAAGATTTTCGGTTCCTTCAACAATCAAAACAGAATTATTAATCGCAGGATTATGAATCATGTCTTTTGTACCTGAAGGCCACCAAACAATTAAAGAATCAATTTCATCTGCTGTTCCTAGTCCAAAATGAGCATTAAGTGTATTCATGTATCTAAATCCAACACCACTGCGAATTTCTCGAATTTGTTTTCCCCAAGCTCCGTAAATTTCGATTCTCGCTCCAATACCATTGCTATTGCTTTCCATTCCTTGAAGGTTGACTTTTAACCAATTATTATCATTCCCACCGTTGGTATAGATGGTGTTTCCAACCCTAATATCTAAAAAGCCATCGTTGTTTAAATCACCAATTGGACCATTATTCACGTTTAAAAGAACAGGAGTGAAAGTCATATCACCATTGTTGAACATGATTTTTCCACCACCACCAAGAACATCAGCGAAACCATCGTTATCAAAATCATAAGACACGTGTTCGATATTGAGTTCAGTATAGGTATCCCAACCACTACCTGCGGTAACATCTGTAAATGTTCCATCTCCATTATTCCTCATAAATTTATGGGTTCCATCGGCTAAAGATGACGCACCAACAATAGCATCCATATCTCCATCGTTGTCAAAGTCGTTCCAAGCACTTGACCAAGTCTGAACTGAATCGGCCATGTTTGCATCTACAGACACATTCGTGAACACACCATTCCCCTCATTTCTGAACATTTCATTAAATCGCGCAGTAGACTGACCTCCTCTACATTTTGCTACAAATAAATCCATATCGCCATCATTATCATAGTCTGTCCAAATTGAACCATAGTATCCACCTTCGTCATGGTCACCTATCCCACCTTGATTGAATTGCAGATTTCCAGCACCATCATTCATGTAGAAAACATTAGGGTCAACATCATGACAAACGAAAGCATCTAAATGTCCATCGTTATCTATATCTACAAAGTTACTGCGTTGAGAAAACACATATTCAGGACCTTGGATAACGTCATATTGTGTTCCATTGCTATTCGCTTTCAAAAATGTAACTCCACTTCCACTTCCATTTAAAATATCATTGTACCCATTTTTATCAAAATCTCCAACTGCCAAGCTCCATGTTGCAACATAATGCACACTATCATGAGCAATTTCTGTATAGGTAAATCCACCTCCCGTATTTTGGTAATGTAATTCTAAGGTATCACTACCGACAGCAATTAAATCATCCAAATAATCTCCATTCATATCGGCAATACCATAAGCTGCTCCTTTAGAATGTACAGCTAAGGATGAGGATGTAAAAGTAATAGGTGGAACAACAGGCTCTGTGTAAGGATGTTCCTCTAATTTAAAATCAAAACCATTGGCAGACCACCTATTGTCAAAACTGATGAGATACGTTGATCCTGCATAAACATTAAAAGTAACCTCCGATAAATAACCACTTCCACTATCGTCATCCCCAGCCAAACATGACAAAGAACCGCAGACTCCTGTATAAACATGCACTCGGGTATCCCCTCCGTAATTTACAGTTAAATCAGATGAAACAACAATTGTATAATCACTTGAAGGCGTATAGGAGAACCACTCAGCAGCTGATGCTCCCGCACCATTTTGGGCACAAATTGGGCTTGGAACATCTGTTCCAATAAGGGTATCGACAGTATAAACTCCAGCTGTTATCACCGTTGGATTATTGCAATTTGATTGCGCATAACTTAAAAATCCTGCAAGGATGAAGATTACGCTTATTGTATAGTTCTTATAATTCATAGTGTTTAATTTATTGACAAATTTCTGTTAGGGAGTTAATGTATTCTTCTAATAAATCCACGCCTTCGGTATGTACAATTGATCGTCCCAGCAAAGGCATTCTCACATTTTGATCTGTTGCTTTTAGGCGGTAAAACAGGACTGAGCGTTCGGTATTGCCTGGAGAGATAAGGTAAGTTAATGCAGAGTTAATAAATTCGTCTGGCTCTACACAAACCCCCATATTGTCATCTAAGCTGGTTTCTGAATAGGCCAACCTTAAGGGTCTATAATCACAATGGCTTCCTGCTTGGTGACAATGAGCACAATTGATATCTAAATAAGACCTAACTCTTTTTTCTAAAGGAGCGGTCATGTCATTATAATCCACCAAACCATCAATTGAAACCGGCAATGAATTTTCTAGATAACCTTGACTGATCAGGTATTGCAATTGATTTTCCGGACCATTTCCATAATCATAATCCACATTTAAGTGTTGTGGTTTTACGCCAATAGGAATAGGCTGGTTATTTGATTTATGACATACCATACATTCTGTATCCGATGGGATACGATAATCAGCGGACATTACTTGCCCATCTTGAAGCCAAGAAATAGGCAGAGTACTCCCTGTCATGTCCAGATATGCTTCATTTTGTTCTTGATTCCATACATACTCTGCAAAAATCCACCCTGATGATTTTTTAATCATCACACGTGTTTCGATCAGTTGTGTATTTCCTGATGGCTGCACATCATCATAATAAAAGGTCTTGATTAATGCAGTTCCTGTAGGCATGTCCAACAACTTATCGTCGCTGACATAACTTGATTTTGTTCCTTCAGGCATCCAAATAAAACGTTTCTTTTTAGCATAATCAGTAAATAATTTACTTACAGGTTCGTATGGAATTACGCCCTCTGCAGGGATATGGTCAGCTAAAACACCATCAAAAAATTGATATTCAGAAAGGGTATTATAAGGAACTGCCGTTAAATCGATATTTACACCATCTACTGACGGCTTTGTGACTGGGGTAATTTCTGAAACTTCTTTTTTACAAGAAAATAAGATCAGACCTATGAACAGTCCGGTAAAAAAAGGTGCAATTTTGTTTATATGCATGTAGTGTTTTGCTTTTCTATCAATAAAAGTAGAATTAGTAATTAAATATTCCTAATAAAATTTAATGACTTTAGAATAACGTAAAAAATAAATTAAGGTTGTTTATATATCCAAAAAAGAGTAGCACTCATTTCTAGATACTGTTTTTTTTATTGAAACCAGGGCAACAGAAGAATTATATTTGTTTTATTTAAAATAGATCTTTTCTCACAACCTATTCGTTATCTAGGAGTTGAGATCCAATCAAAATTTATTTTGAATATTTTTTAAAATAAATTCACTTAAAAGGTCTTTTAGAAATAAAAAACACTTATATTTGTCCCCGCAAAAGAATAACGATTCTTTAAACAAAATTGACAAGAAACATTATCAATATAAGCGAGAGTAGCTCAGTTGGTAGAGCACAACCTTGCCAAGGTTGGGGTCGCGGGTTCGAATCCCGTCTCCCGCTCGATATACAATTTATTGATACAATAAAATAATAAACACCTTCCTGCTCGGGTGGTGGAATTGGTAGACACGTTGGACTTAAAATCCAATGAACATAAGTTCGTACGGGTTCAAGTCCCGTCCCGAGTACAAAAAACAGAGTGAGAATAAGAGCGAAAGCTAAAATTCCACTCTGTTTTTTACTTTATACTGTTCTCTCATAATTACTTTTCCCTTTAACTTTTAAGGATTTCGAAAGCCAAGTTCAACCTTCATATTTTCATTTATCCTTTTCTCATAAACTCAATCTCTATCATTATTAGGGATAAACACATGTCCTTCTCAATAAGGAATCGTCCACATTTTGTATTCTCCTGGAATTTGATCTGAAGCTTTTTTTTAACACTTTAGTATTTCTGTCGTTACCAGGAGCTTGACTACATTCAGTACATTTAAAAATCAGCATTACTTACATTATTAATAATGTTTCTTTTAAAATGATCAAAGCATGGTTCTCGATTTTTTTAACCGAAAACATTACGAATCGAATAACTTCCTTGTGAATACTTATTGGCATCCGTAACAAAGCTGTTCTCACCAAGAAGAAACTTCCCTTCGTGAATTAATTCTACTCTTATTCCTGTTGCAGCAAGTAATTATTAAAACTATAATTACCAATCACTTACCCTTCCCCACCTTCTTCTTAATCTCATTCAATTTAAACAATGCTTCAACTGGCGTTAAAGTATCAATGTCCATATTGGCTACTTCATCTCGAATACTCTCCAAGATAGGGTCATCTAATTGAAAAAAGCTCAATTGCATATCCGCAGCGTTTCCCGCTTCTTTTACCTTTTCTCTGTCTGAACCACGATTGGAGGTCTCTAGTTCTTTCAACATTTTAGTAGCACGTTCTATGACAGGATTAGGCATTCCTGCAAGTTTTGCAACGTGGATTCCAAAACTATGCTCGCTTCCCCCTTCAATGAGTTTACGCAAAAACAATATTTTCGTTCCTACTTCTTTTACAGAAACCGTATAATTCTTAATCCGTGGAAACTTATTGGTCATTTCATTTAACTCATGGTAGTGCGTAGCAAAAAGTGTTTTACAATGCGCTTTAGGGTGCTGATGAATGTATTCAGCAATTGCCCAAGCGATTGAAATTCCATCATATGTACTTGTTCCTCGACCGATTTCATCCAGCAAAACCAAACTACGGGGAGAAAGGTTATTCAAAATACTGGCTGTTTCATTCATTTCAACCATGAATGTTGACTCACCAGAAGAAATATTATCCGAAGCACCTACCCTTGTAAACACTTTATCAACAAGTCCAAGCTTTGCTGACTTTGCAGGAACAAAACATCCCATTTGAGCCATTAGAGAAATCAAAGCAGTTTGACGTAAGATTGCACTTTTACCAGACATGTTTGGTCCCGTAATCATGATAATTTGCTGGGTTTCATTGTCTAAATAAACATCGTTTGGAACATAGTCCTCTCCTACTCCAAGTTGATTTTCAATAACAGGATGACGGCCATCTTTAATATCGATTGCATACCCTTCGTCCAATTCCGGACGATTGTAATTATTTGCTTTTGAAACTTTCGCAAAAGAAGAAAGGCAATCCAATTGACCAATTAAAAAAGCATTAAACTGTATTGGATTAATATAGTCGGCCATAGCCAAAACAAGTTCGGTAAATATTTTTCGTTCTATGAGGTCTATTTTATCTTCCGCTCCAAGTATTTTCTCCTCATAAACCTTTAGTTCTTCAGTGATGTATCGTTCAGCATTGACTAAGGTTTGTTTACGAATCCATTCTTCAGGTACCTTATCCTTATGCGTATTTCGTACCTCTAGATAGTATCCAAAAACATTATTAAAAGCCACTTTCAAACTTGGAATCCCTGTTCGTTCAGCTTCTCTTTTTTGTAAATCTTCTAAAAATGAACGGCCTGAATTAGACAATTTACGCAATTCATCCAGTTCAGCATTGAATCCGTCAGCAATAACCTTCCCTTTACCAATCTGCACTGCAGGATCATCATCTAATTGCTTTGTAATTAAATCAATCAATTGTTCACACGGATTCATTCGATCTGCAATACTCAACAAAGCTTTCGAATTGGTTTTCTTTAACAATTGCTGTATTGGCGCTAATTCCAGAAGGGTATTTTTCAATTGGTTGACTTCTTTTGGATTTACCTTTCCAACCGCAATTTTGGAAGCCAATCGTTCCAAATCATAAATATTACCTAGGCGTTGAGACAATTCAAAAGCGAGTTCCTCATTTTTAATCAAAGCATTTACAGCATCCAAACGAGATTCTATAATTTTCAATTCTTTCAAAGGTAAAACCATCCAACGTTTCATCATTCGGCCACCCATTGGAGTAATTGTTTTGTCCAGTACAGACAATAAAGTCGCTCCATTTTCATGCGGTGAATTAATAAGCTCTAAGTTTCTGGTTGTAAATCGGTCTAACCAAACATATTTATCCTCTTCAATTCGACTAATTTTAGAAATATGTCCTAGTTCTTTGTGCTGAGCTTCAGAAATATATTGTAGAATTGAACCCGCTGCGATTATACCTTCTGTTAAATCTTCTACTCCAAACCCTTTCAAGTTCTTTGTTTGGAAATGTTTATTTAAAGATTCACGTCCAAATTCTTCTGTAAAAACCCAATCTTCTTGACGAAATGTATAGAATCGGTCTCCAAATAATTCTTTAAAACTTTGATCTTGTTGGCGCGAATACAGAACTTCACTAGGTTCAAAACCTTGCATCAATTTGTCAATATACTCGGAGTTCCCTTGAGCAATTAAAAATTCTCCAGTTGAAATATCTAAAAAAGCAACACCATGTTCTTTTCTTCCAAGGAAAATCGAGGCCAGAAAATTATTCTTATTGTGTTCTAAGACCTGATCATTTAAAGCTACACCTGGGGTTACCACTTCAGTCACTCCACGCTTAACGATTTTTTTGGTCATTTTTGGATCTTCCAATTGATCACAAATAGCAACACGTTCACCTGCTCGAACTAATTTTGGTAGATAAGTTTGTAAAGAATGGTGTGGAAACCCAGCCAATTCAATGTGGGCAGCTGTTCCATTTTTTCTTTTCGTTAAAACAATACCTAATATACGAGAAGCTTTAATGGCATCCTCTCCAAAAAGCTCATAAAAATCTCCTACACGAAACAAGAGCATCGCTGTCGGGTGTTTCGACTTGATCTGATTGTACTGTTTCATCAGTGGTGTTTCTGCCGGTTTTTTTTCTGTCTTTGTTTTCGCCAAAATGAAAATGTTTGTGTTAATTTGCAATCGGTAAACATACAATTTTCGTTGGAGAGTCCAATGTTTAAAGGAGTCCAGTTATCAATACTTATGAACAGAAAGTTAAAACTTTGGGAGTTGAATCGCCCAACAGTAGAGGAGTTTAAAGAAAAAGAAAAGTTTCCACTTGTGGTGGTGCTTGACAACATTAGAAGTTTAGCAAATGTCGGAACGTTTTTTCGAACTGCTGACGCATTTAATGTTTCGCAAATTATTTTAGGTGGAATTACTGCTCAACCACCTCATCGAGAAATTCAAAAGACAGCGTTAGGGGCTACTGAATCTATCGACTGGGAGCATCATGAAAATCTAGTGGATGTACTGAAACAATATCAAGCAGATGGATATGTCGTTTATGCGGTTGAACAAGCTGAGAAAACGACTTTATTGCACGAAATGAATGTAAAACCGCAAGAAAAGCACGTTTTGGTTTTTGGAAATGAAGTGGATGGGGTTCAACAAGAAATTATAGATATAGCTGATGTGGTGTTGGAAATTCCTCAATTTGGAACGAAGCACAGTTTGAATGTTAGTGTTTGTGCTGGGGTGGTTTTGTGGGAGTTTGTGAGGGAGATGGCGTTAGGCTGTAGGCTGTAAGCTGTAAGCTGTAAGCTGTAGGCGTTAGGCTGTAGGCGGTGGAGGGTTTTGAAAATAAACTTTGTTCATTTTGGGTGCTTTTAACACAGAGCACACGGAGGTTTTTACAGAGATCCACAGAGAGAAAAGGAGTTATAAAATTCAGCTAAATTTGCGCCTTATTGCCGTTCTCCGCGGTTAAAACTGCCTATTGTTTTGTGGTTAAAACCAGGATACCGTTTCTTAAAATCAGCTAATTTCGCCGTTCTATCCACCTCAAATTGCTTTGCTGCTTTAGATTCAGGATGTAAAGAACGGTGCTCAAACAACATTCGAATCTTATCGTATTCTAAACATATCTTCTCTGTTTCAGCTGTGAAATATGTATCCTTAAATCGATTCCAAATTTCATCTACCGCTATTGCATTTGGATGAACTCCGTCTTTTGAATAATAAGCATAATCACGCATTTCATCCATCATCAATTCATATGCTGGAAAATATTCTACGTTGCCATATTGATCATTCAATTGGTGAACTGCATTTAGTAAAACGGCTTTGCTGCGTGAGTTTTCTATCAATCCATCTTTGGTGTGGCGCACTGGACTTACCGTGAAGATAATTCTCACATCGCTTTCAGCTTTTAGTTTCTCAATGACGTTACTCCATTTATTGGAAATCTCTTCAACTGAAAGCAATCGCTTTTCAAAATCATTTTTGGCGGCTTTATGACAATTTCCAACAATGTGGTTAATGGATTTCTTATGATACACCCATGCTGTTCCAAAAGTTACGAAGAGGATTTTTGACTGATTTAAATTTTCTAGAAAGTCATTACGAAGGACCTTTAGTTTCGAACGCAGTTCTTCTTGACTATATGCAAAACAAGTACTATTGGCCAACCAAGACAAAGCAACACCTTGTCGTTCAAACACAGAATCCATTAAGACCTCATCCTTTACCAAAAGTATCTCGGCCAATGAAATTGGATTAAAAACTACTCCAAATGGATTCGCTTGAACAGGAAATCCAGCTTGTGTCATTTTCGAAGATAAATGTTCTGAGAAACAACTTCCCAGAAAGGAATATTGTGATTTATAATCAACAATTTTATTTTCAGAAATTTTTACTCTGGTCTTTTGCATGGCTTATGCGTTTTCTGATAAGGTTTCTTCCAACACTCTACTCCACCCTTCCCATTTACCATAATCTCCAATTGTTTCATTGTGCCAAAGTGCAACAAAATTTCCGCCATAAGTTTGAACTTCCTTTTTGAGACTTTTAACAGTCCTTACCGATTCTTCTATGGTCAATCCCATGTATTCATTCAATGTTCCATCCATATAAGAAATGGGATGTAGCTTTAAACTTGAAACTCGATTTTCTATTAAATTGAACCACATAAACGGTCGAGCAAGACCAGCACGAAATCCTAACTGATCGGCATAGGCCAAAGAGTAGTCATCCGTAAACCCCACCCTTTCTAAATCAATATATGTAATGGGCAGCTTGACCTTCAAAAAATGTTGTCGGGTATGAACTACCTCGCGATCGAGAATTTCTTCTAGACGTAATTTTTCTTCCTTTAAGCTTGACTTAGATTGGTTAGAACGATAACTCGGATGTAGTCCAACGTGGGCAAACTGGTCGACTTCATAAATCAATCTACGGTGGTGAAGGTTTTTGTAATCGACATTTCTATCGTAAGTTCCATAATCCCCCAGCAACCAAAACACTTTAACATTAAATCCACGTTTTGCAATAGCTTCAATTTGATCGAAAGTATCATAGGGGTCTTTTTTTCTGCCCGCCAAAACCTCTTTCCGTTCTTTTATTCGCTTTCTGTCGTTTTTAATAAAATCCTTTGTCGTACTCATGAATTTTCTCCATCCTTTTTTCAATCGATAAGCATAGGTATTATCAATATCGAAAGTTGGAATCACATTAAAAGGAATTTTCTGTGCGTTCAAAACACAAGCCGTTTGTGTTTCTATAAATGCAATAAATTGTTCTGACCAGCGCTCAACAATCAGTTTATCGAGCCACTTCATTTCAAAAAGCAATGATTTCGCACCAATGTTTCTATCGTGTTGATCGGTTTCTTCTTGAAGATAATCATCATATAATGAAGCGACATAAAAGATACTGGCCAAAATATCTGGCACACCATCAAAACTCAACACTTCATTTTTATTCCATTCGGCTTTAAGGACAATATGCTTAACGATATCGTCTTCATAAAGCAAAGTTGATGGATAAATCTTAGCGTCTTCTGAAAAGGCTAGATCTTCAGAGTAGGCTAACTTTGGCAAAGGCGCTTTTTTAAAACTTTCCTCATCATACACTAACTGATAGTCGACCTTTCTTTCATCAAAGACAAGCGACAAAGTATAACTTAAGCGATATGATATTTGGTCGGAATATATTGTGAGCATAATGCTAATCTACTTAATTTTTGTTTGAGGTAATACGCTAAACGTTAAAAATAACACATAATCCTTTAAAAATCATAGCGTGCCAACCTACCGTTCGATACACTTCACAATCTCCCCTGCGATAAACTCAGCTGCTTTTCCATCGCCATATAGACTCGGGAATTCTGCATCTTTCATGTCAAGCATTGCACGGACTCCATTAACAATTCGGTTTTGGTCTGCATCAGCGATGACAGCTACACCTTGCTCTACAATTTCAACCCATTCAGTTTCTGGACGGAGAATCACACATGGTTTTTTAAAGAAATACGCCTCTTTTTGTAATCCACCACTGTCGGTAATAATCAATTCACAGTTCTTTTCTAATGAAATGATGGTCAGGAATGAAACTGGTGGAATAATTTTGAATTGTTTACAACCTTTGATCTTCTGATGAAATTCCTCTGAAAGATGTTCTTCCATACATTTATGAGTACGTGGATGCAAAGGCAAAACAATCAAATGATCGGGATAAAGTTCTGTGATTTCTAAAAATGCTTCGAAAATGGATTTCAGTTTCTCTGAATCATCGGTATTTGCACCTCTGTGTACAGTCGCCAAGAAATAAGGTTTGTGAAGTAAGTCTAGTTCTTGGTGTGTCGTTAAATTTCGGTCTGCTATTTCTGAAAAGTAGAGACTGTTGTCGTACATAATGTCCCCACTGTGATAAACTTTAGGATTATCTGCATTGAATGGACCAACATTATCTAATTTGAATCCTTCGTTTTTTAAATGCCTTACTCCAGTTTCAGTCGGCGAAAAAAGCAATGTCGAAACGTGATCGCACATAATTCTATTAATTTCCTCAGGCATTGATTTATTGAAACTTCTTAATCCTGCTTCGATATGCACAATTGGAATCCCCATTTTAGAACCAGCAATTGCTCCTGCCAAAGTTGAATTCGTGTCACCGTAGACCACAATTGCATCTGGCTTTTCCTTTAGAAATAAATCCTCTAATCCTTTTATCATCTCAGCTGTTTGCGACCCGTGAGATCCAGAACCAATATTCAGATTGTAATCTGGCTTTGACAAACCCAATTCAGTGAAAAACACCTCTGACATTTGCTCGTCATAATGCTGTCCGGTATGCACTAAAACCTCTATCAGTTGATCTGCATACTTAGTTTTGATTGCCCTAGACAGGGCTGCTGATTTTATAATCTGTGGACGAGCGCCAATAATGGTGATGATTCTTTTCATGAATGCAATTTGAAAAACGAAAATAAACAATTTGTAGGAATCTCTCTCCAAAAGTTCAAACGAAAAGAATCATTAGAAATACCAAATAGACGGTATGAATAAACCAAACATTTTTTGGCATTTTTGCACATTCATGGGAAACAAGAAGAAAATAGCATTGGTTGGAAACCCCAACTCGGGAAAAACCTCTTTATTTAATCAACTAACGGGGTTAAATCAAAAGGTAGGTAACTATCCAGGGGTTACTGTTGACAAACGTTCTGGAACAATTAAGTTACCCAACCAGGAGTTATGTGAACTAATAGACTTACCAGGAACTTACAGCTTATCTTCAAAAAGCGAGGATGAGAAAGTGGTTCAAGACATCCTATTAAATCCTAAGTCTGCAGCTTTTCCCGATTTAGTCATCCTTGTTGTTGATGGGACAAATCTTGCCCGAAATTTATTTTTAGCTTCTCAAGTGATTGAAATGGGAATTCCTACAATCATGGCGATTAACATGGTGGATATCGTGGAGAAATCTGGAGATCAATTAAAAATAAGAGCTATTTCTGACTATTTCGATGTACCAACAACGGCTATTTCAGCACGTAAAAACAAAGGAATTAAGGAATTGTTAGAATTAGCAACGACTGAAATAAAACCTTCAACTAAATCACTTTTCAATAAAGAAAAATACGAGAACATACTCGCTGAGGCAAAGCATTTATTTGAATCAACAACGCCTTATATGTTGTTTAAACAAATCAACAATGCACAATCTTTACTGGATGAAAAAGGATTGATCGAATTAAAGGCAATTATTGAAAAGAAGAATTTTGAACCGCTGAAAGAAGAAATTTTAGAAATTAGTGATCGTGTAACGACAGTCAATAAAATAAGTACAACTTTTTACATCAAAAAGTCGCATAAAAAGCAAAGCACAGTCACTGATAAAATTGATCAGTATGTGACCCATCCTTTTTGGGGATTCTTGATTTTTCTTTCGGTGTTTTTTATTCTCTTTCAGGCCATTTTCACTTTTGCATCTTATCCTATGGATTTCATCAACGACAGTATAGTTGATTTAGGAGCATGGGTTGGTCACCTCCTTCCCGACTCTTGGTTTGCAGACTTTATTGCCGATGGAATTTTTGCAGGTCTAGCGGGGGTTTTGGTCTTTGTTCCGCAAATCATGATTCTTTTCGCATTGATTGCCTTGCTCGAGGATACGGGTTATCTTTCTCGGGTGAGCTTTATGACGGATGGACTATTAAAGCGCTTTGGTATGAATGGAAAGTCGGTAATTCCTCTTGTTGGTGGTTTTGCTTGTTCGATTCCTGCAATTATGGCTGCACGTTCCATAGAAAACAAAAGAGAACGGTTCATTACTATTTTCATCATCCCATTGATGTCTTGTTCTGCAAGATTACCTGTATATGTCTTCTTGGTTTCCTTTATTGCTCCAAATGAATACCTGTTTGGTTTTATCAGTGTGCAAGGTTTATACATGATGGGATTGTATTTGCTTGGTTTTGGTGTAGCTTTATTGGTAGCCATGGTCATCAATCTATTTTCGAAAAGAAAAAGTGATGGAAGTTTTATTCTGGAATTGCCCAACTATAAAATTCCTAGCCTTAGAAATGCCCTTAATGCGGCCATCAATAAAGGGAAAATATTTGTTCTTCAAGCGGGTAAAGTGATTTTGATTGCCTCAATCATATTATGGGTCTTGTCCTACTTTGGGCCAGGAGATCGATTCGAACAAATTGATGAGAAGTACACGACTTTAATTGCAGAAAATGAAGTTTACGCTGATTCATTGTACACTCAGATGAGCAGTGAGAAATTAGAGAACTCTTACTTGGGAATTATGGGAAAAACCATCGAGCCCGTAATTCAACCTTTAGGATTTGATTGGAAAATTGGAATTGCAATTGTAGCTTCTTTTGCAGCACGTGAAGTTTTCGTTGGTACAATGTCAACCATATACAGTGTTGAAGGAGGAGAAGAAAACGAAAAAGGACTTCGAGCAATTAAGTTCTCTTATGCAACAGCATTCTCCTTGTTGATTTTCTATGTTTTTGCTTTACAGTGTATGAGCACCATTGCAATTGTAAAACAAGAAACTGGAAGTTGGGGTGTTGCAGGAATACAATTTTTAGTCTTTACTGGGATTGCGTATTTGGCTTCATGGTTGACTTTTGTTTGGTTGGGATAGAAATAAAGCTTGCGCTTTACAGTAGAGAGTGTGAGTAAGGAGTATTGAGAAGTCAAAACAGGTGACTGAGACTCTCCAAATCACTGCTGTTTCTTTTTCAAAAAGTAATATTTTATAATTCAGTATTTTTCCTTTAACTTTGCTTATATAATGCATATAAAAAGATGAAAGAAGAAGGTTTTAAAATAGAAGAAAGAGCAAAAGTCAGTCCTTCATTAAGCGGTTTAGAAGATTGGATTGAAGGGGTTATCATCAAGATTTTCAAGAATCCTTTTTTAGGAGATGAAATTGCAATCAAAGATGAGCATGGGAGAATTTTCTTTGGTGAAAAGAAGTACTTTAAAAAGAAATAAGAATGTTTGCTATCAGTTTTGACATGCTTATTTCTGATCTAAAAACTCATTACGGTGAAGTTTATAATAATGCCTATTATGAAATCGCAACAGTTTTAGAGAAGTTTGGATTTTATAGAGGCCAAGGCAGTGTTTATCTATCTACTAATAATGACATGGCCAATTTATTGCGTGCAGTAAACGCATTAAAAAATATTGATTGGTTTAAGAGTTCGGTTAGAGATATTCGAGCTTTTAGAATTGAGGATTGGTCTGACTTCACCTCATTCATAAAGGAGGATTAAACTTCCTCTACAATTACAGCCCTTACGCAAAATCACAATATGGTTAAATCAAAAAAACTGGAATTTTTCAATCCCAGTTTTTTTTATTTAGTTTAAATGAATCAGCAAGGATTCTTTTTTAGTTTTTTTGACTTCTACCCCTTTTGAATAATTAAGGATGAATTGAAGTGTAGATTTTGATGGCTCTTTTTTATCCTCCACCATCCCCGGAGCTGTTTTTGAGTAACTGTTTGCCATAAGCATTTATATTTGAGTTTGATATATAAACGCAGTATATTTTAGTTTATTTTAAATGTTGAAAATTAATTAATAAAAACCAACATACAGCACTAAAGGAACAGTAGATTTTACTGATTACATCAGCATACCTCCACACACGTTTAAAGTCTGTCCGGTAATGTATGTAGACATATCAGAACCTAAGAAAACAACTGCATTTGCAACATCTTCTGGAGATCCACCACGTTTTAAGGGGATACTATTTCTCCATTCTGCAACCACTTTTTCATCCAATACTTCTGTCATTTCAGTTTCGATAAATCCAGGAGCAATAGCATTGCAACGGATACTACGTGAACCTAATTCTTGAGCAATTGATTTTGTAAATCCAATCATCCCCGCTTTAGATGCAGCGTAATTTGATTGACCAGCGTTTCCTGAAACACCAACAACTGACGACATATTGATAATCGAACCTTTTCTGGCTTTCAACATTGGACGCTGAACAGCTTTCGTTAAGTTAAATGCAGATTTCAAATTGGTATTGATTACCTCATCCCACATTTCTTCGGTCATACGCATCAACAAATTATCGCGCGTAATTCCAGCATTATTAACCAGTACATCAACAGTTCCAAATTCTTTTACTACATCCTCCACCAAAGTTTGTGCAGCATCAAATTCTGCTGCATTCGATTTGAATCCTTTCACTACTCCACCATCTTTTGTGAGTTCTGCGATTAAGGCATTGGCTTTTTCTTCTGATGATAAATAGGTAAAAGCTACTTTTGCTCCTTCTGCAACGCAACGTTCTGCAATTGCTTTTCCGATACCTCTTGAGGCACCTGTAATCAATACTACTTTATCTTCTAATAACTTCATTGCTGTGTTTTTCAATTTCTAACAAATATAATACTCCTGCAATAGTGAAATGACATTATTGAGGAAATTTTATGCCCGCCTCCTCTTTTTTTTAGTCCGAGGCTATAGGCTCGTTAAGAATTTCATTGTATCTACTCCATCAGCATAATCATCAAGTGCAGGTGCTTGTGCTGCTCCAAATGGAATGTATTCTTTACCAATTATGGCTTGAATTTTTTCTTCATTCTTTGTTATATACGCTTTTGCTTCCTCTTTATTTTCATAAAAGTGGTAATGCAACATAGCTACTGGAGCAAATAACTCTTCTGTTTCTCTTGTCAATAGAAATCCATTTTCAATGATTTTCTCCTGATTCATCAAAAATATGGCTTTATAATAATCGTAATTGTTACAGTATTTGTTGTGATTTATGACCTCTCCATAATCTACAATTGCGCCAAATATATTGTTTAAATCATACCCTTTTGGCAATAGCAAATGAGAAACATTACGACAGCCTAGACCATAATAGGAGAAAATATCTTTTCCCAATTCTTTTAATTCTTCAGGAGATTCTGTGCCGTCTATTAAAGCGACAGAGGTTCTGTTTTTTCGAATGACTCTAGGTAGATGTCCAAAATACTTTTCAAAATACCGTGCTGTATTATCACTTCCTGTTGCAATAACGGCTTCTGCGCTGTTCAACTTATCCACTAAATCTATTTGATTTTCTAATTCAGGTTGAAGTGCAACAACAATTTCCAATAGTAAAGGAATTAAAATCTTATCATCACGCGATAATTTGATACTGGCCTTATTGCCCGAAAAAATAGTCGAAAGGACATCATGAAAACCGACCATAGGAATATTTCCGGCAAGAATTAATCCAACAGATTTTGGTTTTTTCACTAAAGGATAACGTTCCACCCATGCAGATAAATTTTCTTCAGACAAACTTTCTCCAATCTGAGTTAAACTTTCACGAATAGAGGCCTCAGAAAACCAACCATTATGAGCTTTTGCTCCTAAAATGGCGGTTTGCATTCTGTCATAAAACTCTCCTGCTACAAATGGATTAAAAGCTTCGCGATCTGCTTTAGCTCCCCACTTCTTCATGCTATTCCCTAAAATTGAAAACGTCTTGATTGTTTTTAATCTATCCATGTGAATCTCCTAAATAATTTATGTTCAATAAAACAAAACTCCTTATCAAAGGTTTATTATATTTGCAAATGTAGAGAAGTAACGCTTAAAAAGTAGTAAAATGGCAATAATAATTACGGACGAATGCATCAATTGTGGCGCTTGTGAGCCTGAATGTCCGAACAACGCGATATACGAAGGAGGTGCTGAATGGGCATGGGCCGATGGTACCACTTTGAAAGGAATGATTACCACGCTAAATGGAGAAGAAATTGATGCTGAGCAGGAGAACGAACCTGTAGACATGGATATTTATTACATCGTAACGGATAAATGTACAGAGTGTGAAGGCTTTCACGACGAACCTCAATGTGCAGCTGTTTGTCCGGTTGACTGTTGTGTTGATGATCCTGATTTCCCAGAAACGGAAGAAGAATTACTGAAGAAAAAGGATTTTATGCACCTTTAATATTAAATCAAAGCATTCAATAAGAAAGTCAGTCTGAGCATATCAAGGCTGACTTTTTTATTTCCCAGCAATACTAAGTCAGCAACAATTTTTCCACATTTCATCCAATACATTTCTAAATTTTTCGTTGCAATAGCACTGTGAAAATCAATTGAAAAGCTTATTTTCGTTATCAAACCTCAAAACCGAATGCGTGGAAAGATTTATTAATATTTTGGTCATCGACAATAACCCTGTTAATGTCAATGGCTTACAAGCTATGTTACTAGGAGGTGGTAACAATTTAATAATCTGCGCTGATGAAGCTTCTGCTCTTCCTGTTCTTGAAAAAAGAAAAGTAGGAATCATTCTCATCAATATTCAAAGTGAAGCCGTTAATGGTTTTGAACTCCTTCAAAGGTTAAAATCCAACCCTAATTCTCGTGACGCCTACAAAATTGTTATTAGTGACACCTCTTCTAGTGGTGCACGATTGGTAAAAGGATTTAAAGAAGGAGCAGTCGATTATATTACGAGTCCCTTCAATCCCAATTTGGTCAAAGCGAAAATTGAAGTATTCAAAACCTTATACTTTAAAGATGTTCGAATCAATATGTTGTTGGAAAATATATTTCCTACAACAATTCTAACAGACTTAAACTCAATAGGCCGGTTTTCTCCAAGGAAAGTGAATGAAGGTGTGGTTTTGTTTACCGATTTTGTTGCATTTACTAAATCAGCAAAACTCAAAAAACCTTTAGAACTACTCCGTGAACTTGAAGGCTACTTCAAAAAATTTGATGAAATCATGGACCGCTATTGTCTTGAAAAAATCAAAACAATTGGAGATGCTTATATGGCTTTGGCAGGAGTTACAGAGAAAAATCAGAATCCAGCCATACGTGCGACATTAGCCGCTATAGAAATTCGTGATTATGTCATTAGCAGAAAACAGTTGGCTAATGCCACTAATACCAGTTCTTGGGATATTCGCATAGGATTACACTCAGGTCCGTTGGTTGCAGGAATTATCGGTTCTAAAAAAATCAGTTTTGATGTTTGGGGGGATACCGTAAATATTGCCGCAAGAGCCGAACAAAATTCTGTAGAAAATAACATAACGGTGACAGCTGATGTGGCCAAACACATTCTTCCTTACTTTGACATTACGCATCGTGGAGAAATAAAAATAAAATACGGAAGCTATGTTGATATGTACTTTGTCGACCAATTAAAAACGGAACATTCTTTATTTCAGGAAGGAAAAGTACCCAATAGTGATTTGCGTAATCAATGTGATCTTCCTCCAATGGATTTTGAATTTACACGTCGCTTTATGATCAATAAATTAAAATCATCCCTTCCTGACGAGTTGGATTACCATAACATCAAACACACCTTAAATGTAGAACGTTCTGCAATCAGAATAGCCAATTTGGAAGGTGTTGATGGTGAAGATTTGATTCTATTAAAAACCGCTATTCTTTTTCATGACTCTGGATTTATTGTTCGCTACGAAGACAATGAACAATTTGGAATTCAAATGGCGAAAACAAAGCTCCCTAAATTTGGATATAGTCCAGCGCAAATTGAAACCATTTGTGAAATCATTTCTGCGACCAAAAGTGACCAACAACCTAAAACACTATTAGAAAAAATCATTTGCGATGCTGATCATGATTATTTAGGTCGTGCAGACTACCACAACATTGCCAAAACATTGAGGAATGAGCTCTCCAATATGGGACGTGAAATGACCGATCTTGAATGGATAGATTTTCAGTTGGATTACCTAGAAAAGAAACATCGTTTTTATACCCAGACATCCAAAAACATACGCATAAGAAGTAAAAAAATGAGAATTGCTGAACTCAAGAAAATGAAACAACAATTACTTCAATCCTGATTTAAATTCATTAATCACATCAATATACAGTTGTTCATATTCTGGAAGAATTGCTCCTAAACTAAATTGCCTTGCTTGCAACTGCGCATTCTTTTTGAACTCATTTAAAGTCTGATCATCGTTTAAAATCTTCACTCCATTCTCTGCCATTTCATCGACGTTTCCTACTTCAGACAAATAACCAGAGTAACCTTGTTTATTTACTTCGGGAATTCCACCAGTATTTGATGAAATCACAGGAACTCCTACAGCCATAGCTTCTAGCGCTGCCAAACCAAAGCTTTCAGTTTGTGATGGCAATAGAAATAAATCTGAAAGGCTCATCAAATTTGCTGCGTCCCTAATTTTCCCAACCATCATTACACGATCACAAGCACCAAGTTCTCGACACAACAATTCCACGTTGTAACGCTCAGGACCATCTCCAATAAGTAGTAGTCTAGATTTTACCGTTTTATTGATTTTATGGAAAACACGAACAACATCTTCTACACGTTTAACTTTTCTGAAGTTGGAAACATGACAAATAATGCGTTCATCATCTTGTGCATACTTTCTTCTACGCTCCAAGTCTTGTACTAAAGGGTCTTCTGCGAAGTTATGAATGAAATTCGGGATCACCTTTATTTCACGATTTGTTGCAAAGTGTTTATAAGTATCCTGTTTTAAACTTTCCGAAACTGCAGTTACCGCATTGGATTGGTTTAAACAAAAAGTAATTACAGGTTCAAAAGATTTATCACGACCAACAAGAGTGATGTCTGTTCCGTGTAAAGTTGTGATAAAAGGAATATTTACTCCTCGAGATTTTAAAATCTGTTGTGCCATAAAAGCGGCCGAGGCATGAGGTATTGCATAATGAACATGCAATAAGTCGAGTTGCTCATGCTCTACTACATCAACCATTTTACTGGCTAATTCAGTTTCGTAAGGCTGATATTCAAACAAAGGATAATTGGAGACCACCACTTCATGATAAAAAATATTGTCTCTAAATGAACCCAAACGAACAGGTTGTGAATAGGTAATAAAATGAATTTGGTGACCTTTTGCCGCCAATGCTTTTCCTAATTCTGTAGCGACAACACCACTTCCTCCAAATGTTGGGTAGAGAACAATTCCTATCTTCATGATTCAATTTTTGTTTAAACGAACAAAACGTTCAGCTTAAAAGTATTCAGAAAAAACAAATCAGAAGCACTGTTGTTCGTTCAAATTATCAATATTTATTTTATTCTCCCAACACTTCATAAATAACACGCTGTATCTCAGTACGGATATTCATTCTTACCAATTTCCAATTTTCTGCACTTGGATAAACTCTATTGGAAAGAAAAACATAATTAATTTCACTTTTCGGGTCAGACCATGCTACCGTACCTGTAAATCCTGAGTGCCCAAAGGAAGCTTTAGATACCGCTTCAGCAGCAGGTCCACCAGTTCCGGTCACAACAGGTTTATCAAAGCCTGCACCTCTTCTATTTTTCGGACAATATTGACACCCTGTATATTCAGCAATTACTTCAGGAGACAGGTATTGCTGTCCACCATAACTCCCCTCATTTAAGAGCATTTGCATAAAACCTGCAAGATCTGTTGCACTTGAGAACAAACCTGCATGACCACCTACTCCGTTCGTCATTGCGGCCCCCATATCGTGAACATGACCATGCACCAATTGATGTCTGTAATAGGTATCTTTTTCGGTAGGTGCAATTCGACTCAAGTCAAAGTTATTCAAAGGATGGTAACCTAAAGTAGTTAATCCCATCGGTGCATAAAACTTTTCACTTACAAATTCATCTAAGGGCAAAGAAGAGGTTTTTTCAATAATTTTTTTAGTGAAATAGTATCCTAAATCTGAATATTTATATTTTTTAGAACGCAAAGGTTTAGAAAGAATTATTTTCAGGATTTCCTCTTCATAGTTGTCACGCATATATAAGTTATTCGCGACAATAGAATTCATATTTGCAAAAGGTGTTGTGGCATACAAAGAGGTATCTGGGCGTCCATTCACCAATGTTTGAGTATAGAATGGCACCCAAGGGATTAAACCAGCTTGATGGGTCATAACATCTCGCATCTTCAAATTACCATACACAGTACCACGCGTGTATTCGCCAAGGTAATCTCCTAGAGTACTGTCCAGAGAAAACTCTTTTTGATCTTGTAAATACATCAAAGAAGCCGTTGATGAAACCACTTTTGTGATGGAAGCTAAATCATATATTGTTTGGTTATCAACAGGAATTTTATTGTCGTAGGTTTGATGTCCAAAAGCACGTTGATAAATCACTTTCCCTTCTTTGGCAACCACCACCTGACAACCTGGATAAGCTTGTTCTTTAATTCCATTCAGAGCAATTGAATCAATACGGTAAAAAGCTGTATCTGATAGTCCCAATTCCATTGGTACCGTAAACTTCAATCGTGAAGCTGCAGGGGTGGTCAAACCAAATCCTTCTTGATAATCTTCGCTTAATGTAATGGGCAGTTTAGATACAGCTTGGAATCCACCAAAAATTAACTGTGCGGCTCTATTTTGTCCAGATTTTGTATTTTGAAAAGCCAAGATTACAGCATCCACATGCTCAAAGGGCAATCGATCATTAATGGCATATGGATTTCCAAAAATACTCACGTACACATTTGATTGTTCAGGCATTTGAGTCAACAATTCTCTCCAACCGTCAGGGTAACTAAAGTCATTTCTTGGCAACACCGACGGAGCAATAATGTTGACATAAATATTATCATAGTTTTTAAAAGCGAATTTATAAATCGCCCAAGCGTCTTTTGCTGTTTCCACATTGGCAATATCAGCCTTAGTATAGAAAGCTGCTGCTTCATTAAAGGCACTCCCATCCCCACCGATATTGATGATTAAATTTCTACCTGAAGCATCTTTAACGGGGATTGCATGCTCATTTTTTATGACTGTTAAAGCTTTTTCATAAATACTTAACTTCGCAAAATCAATTTTCTCTTGAGAAAGTACAGGCTTCTCGTTGTTTTCATGCACAATAGCATAATACTTAGCTCGCAAAACACGCATGGCTTTTTCATTCACTTCTTCTTCAGAAATTTCCCCTTTCTCAACAGCGATTCGTATGGCTTCGATGGATTCTTTAACTTTTGAAGGATATAGCAGAATATCATTCCCTGCCAGATAGGCTCTTTTGACAATATCTACATCCCCATAATGCTTGGTCAACGCCCTCATGTTCAATGCATCACTAATGATTAATCCATCAAATTTTAATTCCTCACGTACTATTCCTTTTATCGTTTTGGGTGATAAACTTGAAGGCAATCCAGAATCATCAAGTGCTGGAACATTAAGGTGTCCCATCATAATTGCAGAAGCTCCAATCAATCTTCCTTGTCGATAAGGCAACCAATCTATACGGCTCAATTCAACTTTAGATTTATTTACGGTTGGCAAGTCCAAATGCGAATCGACATCAGTATCACCATGGCCAGGAAAATGCTTCATACAAGTCAATACGTTGAAATTTTGCATTCCTTTGATCATTTCGTTGGATTGTTTTGAGACAAGCAACGGGTTTTCACCAAAAGACCTGAAGCCAATGACTGGATTTTTAGGATTCGTATTGATGTCAACCACAGGCGAGAAATTCAGGTGAATTCCCAATTCATTCATTTCTGCCCCCATGGCCTGAGCAATCAAATGGGTACTGGCTAAATCATTTGCTGCTCCCATCGTTAACTGAAAAGGATAACGGTCCTGATCACTGATTCTCATACTGCTTCCCCATTCTCCGTCAATTCCAACAAGCAATGGCAATACACTTTGATTCTGGAAGCGATTAATTGCAGTTTTTGTTTCTTCGGTTGTTCCTTGAAAAGTAATGATTCCTCCAATTTTATGGACACGCACCAAGGAATCGATGAGCTGTAAATGAGCTTCGCCTTTTCTAGGCGTAACTTCAACCATAAAACTTTGCGCAATCTTTTCTTCAAGGCTTAATGTTTCTAACTTCTCCAAGGCCCATTGAGGAGAAAGTCTCATGTATGCAGGTAGGCCTGTGGATTCTTTTGTAGCATCATTAGGAACAACACTTTTTTGCACAGACCAACTCACGAGTCCACTAGCAAAAACAAATAAGAGCGTAAATATTGCGGTAATTTTCATGAAAGTCTAAATTCTGAGGTTTAAATATACGATATAAATCAGTCCTACTAAGCAAAATCTCTGCCGAAGTGTCACAACTTATCCACTTGGAATAAATATTGAGAACAAATATAATCAAAGCTTAAACTTCAGCTTGTGTTCATTAGAAAAATGAATAAATAAGATGCTTTAAATGATTTTAAAAACTTTAAAATTTGATGTATCTTTATGCTTTGATATAAAAAAGGTCAGAATATGCTAGAGCGAATTAGGTTCATGAAAGTGAATCGCAACAAAAGATTTGATTATACACCTCGATATTACGACGCACGAAAAGAGCGTATTCGACTGATGCAAAAAGCATACAGTGAGGAAGAGAATACTTCTCTTACTGAGCAGCAAGCACGTTTACGTGATAAAATGCACAATGCTTGGCAGTCTGAAAAATCATATAGTCAACAATCTAGAGCGGCCAACATACGACTGGTAATAATTTTAGTTGCTTTACTTTTCGCAACCTACTTTATTCTTGATTATGTTGATATTTTTGCAGCTGAAGTAATTGATTTAGAAAAACAATAAATAGAACCACAAATTAGGATTAAGGAATGTCAGAAGTAATTCGTTTACTCCCCGATAATATAGCCAACCAAATCGCCGCTGGAGAAGTTATTCAACGACCTGCCTCTGTGGTCAAAGAATTAATTGAAAACGCTGTTGATGCAGGCGCGACTAAAATAGAGTTACACATCAAAGACGCTGGTAAAACATCTATTCAAATCATTGATGATGGAAAAGGAATGTCTGAAACTGACGCCAGAATGTCATTTGAACGTCACGCTACAAGTAAAATTACCGCTGCAGCAGATTTATTCACTTTAAAAACCAAAGGATTTCGAGGTGAAGCACTTGCCTCAATTGCCGCCATTGCACATGTTGAAATGGAAACCATTGAAGAAGGGGAACAGGTTGGAACCAAAATAGAAATCGCTGGAAGTAAAATTACGTCACAAGAGCCTTGCTCTAGAGCAAAAGGGACTTCAATTTCTGTGAAGAATTTATTTTTCAATGTTCCTGCAAGACGCAACTTCTTGAAATCAGACAATGTTGAAACAAAACATATTGTTGAGGAATTTAATCGCATTGCTTTGACCCATCCAGAAGTTGGGTTTGTACTTTCACACAACGGGAACATTATCCACAGTTTAGATAGCGCAGGATTAAGAAAGCGAATTGTAGACCTTTTCGGACGAAACTTTAACAATAAACTGGTCCCCATTGAGGAGGAAACAGATTTAGTTAAAATTACTGGGTTTATTGTTAAGCCTGAATTTTCAAAAAAAACCCGTGGTGAACAGTACTTTTTTGTCAACAATCGATTTTTCAAGGACAGCTATTTTCACCATGCTGTAGTTTCAGGATATGACAATTTAATTGCCCCGAAACACTTTCCGTCTTATTTCATCTATCTTGAAGTTCCTTCGGAAACCTTAGATGTAAACGTTCATCCGACAAAAACTGAAGTTAAATTTGAAGACGGTAGAAGCATCTATAGCATCTTGAGAAGCACAATTAAATTAGCCCTAGGAAAGTACAACATTGCACCCAGTTTAGATTTTGAACACGAGCCGCAATTTGACTTATCAATTGAGCAACAAAATAGTCCGATACGACAACCTGAAGTTAAAGTAGACCCTACTTTTAATCCATTTAAGACTTCATCCGATGCTGCAGGTTCAACTTCATCCGGAACGGGTTCTTTTGGAGGTGGTTCAGGATTTAGTGGAAGTGGCTCTTCAGTTTCATCCAACAGTTTTAAGTCACTTCGTCCAAACAAAGAAGAATGGGAAGACTTTTACAAAATAACCGAAGAAGTTGAGCAAGAAGAAACAGAAGTACCAAGCAATGAAATACAATATGAAGAGCCTTTGAAGTCCAGCACCCATAAAATGCAACTTCACCGTAACTTATTATTGGTTCAGGTGAAATCTGGAGCGCTTTTGGTTCACATCAACCGTGCGAATGAGCGAATCTTATATGACGATTTGATGGAGCAATTCATGTTGTCTCCTATTGCTGGACAACAGTTGATGTTTCCTTATGAATACAACATACAAGCCACCCAAAAGCTGGAGTGGGAAAACAATTCGACACATTTAAAGCGACTCGGTTTTGATTGGAATTGGCAAAACAACACCTTGGTTTTATCCAGTGTACCATCAATGCTTGAGGTAGAATACGTGACACAATGTTTAGATGCAATAATTGAAAAAATAACCCATCAAGACCTCGACAAAGGAGAACTTGTTCACGAACTCATTTTGTCACTTTCTGCTGCGGCAACCAATCATAAAAACAGAACTCTTTCTGAAGAAGAAATGAACTACTTGGTTGATCGTTTGTTCCAAAGTGAGCAACATCAATATTCTCCAAGTGGAAAAAAAATTATGAACACAATTTCAATTGAAGAATTGTACAATTATCTATCATGAATAATATACTCGGAAACATGCCCCCTGTGGTCAAGAACATTCTTCTACTGAATGTTGTCATGTACATTGTAAAAATGCTTGGAGAAATGCAAGGCATTCCAATCACCAATCTTTTGGGTGGATATGTATTTAACTCGCCTTTCTTTGAACCTTACCAAATGGTAACGCATTTTTTTATGCACGGTGATTTCTTCCACATCCTCTTTAACATGTTTGCCTTAGTCATTTTTGGAACTTCTTTAGAGCAAGTCTGGGGACCAAAACGCTTCTTTATCTTCTACATGGCAACTGCTTTAGGAGCCTTTTTCTTACATCAAATCGTTGGTTATTTTGAAGTCAAAATGATAGAAGAACAACTTGTTTCAGCTGGATATGATATTTTCCTACTGCAAGAAAAAATAGCTTTATACCGCTCTGGTTCTATTAGTACATTTGGACTTATTCCAAACACACAAGGACTTGTACAAGATTATATGGCAGGAATCTCAACACCAGTGGTAGGTGCTTCTGGAGCTGTTTACGGAGTATTGGTTGGGTTTGGATTCCTCTTCCCTAATACGCGTTTGATGCTGCTCTTTCCGCCTATCCCAATTAAGGCTAAATACCTTGTAACCATCATGGTAGGGATTGCTATTTACAACTCTTTCATCAACAACCCTGGAGACAACATTGCACATTTGGCCCATTTGGGGGGTGCTATTGTTGGATTTATCATGGTTTATATTTGGCAAAGAGACAAACGTAAATTTTATTAAACTATGAACCGTACGTTTAAAGACGAAATTAAATACCAGTGGAATAACGGAGGGATGCACATCAAATTGATGGGAATCAACCTTGCCGTGTTTGTTTTGATTAAAGTTATCTTGGTTTTTGGAGCACTTTCTGTTCCACAAGGGTATCTCAATCCAATGGAGAATGTTGTTTTTGACATCTTTACATTGCGCGGAGATTTTCAAGGCTTTTTGACCCACCCTTGGGGAATTATCACCAGTATTTTTGCCCATTTTGATTTTATGCACTTTGCATTTAACATGCTTTTCTTTTATTTTATCTCTCGCTTTTTTCTCCTGTATTTCTCCAATCAAAGGATGTTATACACCTATATTTTAGGGGGATTAATGGGGGGAATATTTCAAATACTAGCCTACTCCATCTTCCCAGCCCTTCAAGGGAGTCAAATTTTTGTAGTTGGTGCTTCCGGCGCTGTGAATGCAATATTTATGGCTGCTGCTTTTTATCGTCCAATGGCTGAAGTTCATCTCTTTGGAATGATCAGATTAAAAATGATTTACATTGCAGGGGCTTATATTTTATTGGATTTAATTCAAATGGGGGGCACAGATAACGTTGCGCATTTTGCTCATCTTGGAGGTGCTGCTTTCGGAATTTTATCCATTTATAACATTGACTCTAAAAAGAACGTGATCAATTTTACTAGAATCACAGTTGAAAATTTAAAAGCGAGCCTTAAAGGCAAGCCAAAAATGAAAGCACATAAAGGTGGAAAAGCAGCTGGTAAAACTACTGCGCAAAATCTTTCCGATGAGGAATACAATCTCAAGAAAAAGAAAAAGCAGGCTGAAATTGATGCGATTTTAGATAAAATATCAAAGTCTGGATACGATAGTTTAACCAAGAAAGAGAAACAAATCTTGTTTGACCAAAGCAAATAAGACATGAATTGTTAACCCTTATGATTTTTAGTCTGCTCAAAATAGGAATTCGCATTGTCACACTTGCCTTTACACTCGGACTACTTTTGAGTTATGCTAGTGCATGGATATCTCCAAAATCCTTGTGGTTTTTTCAACTTTTGGGCCTCGCCTATCCCATACTTTTTGTGGGAACATTGATCTTCGCACTTCTCAACTTTATGCTCACAAAGAAATATGCCTTTTCTTTAATTGTATTGCTTCTCGGAAGTTTTACACATGCCCGGTATTTTGGTGTCAGTTTTCCTAAAAACAATGAAGCTCTAATCAGCGCTTCGAACAATGAATTGAGCATTATGTCTTTCAATGTTCGACTTTTTGATGCCTACCAATTAATTGTCCCCAAAATAGAAGACAGTAAGGCTGAGTTCACAGCCTTTTTCGAAGAAAATCCAACAGACATACTTTGTTTGCAAGAATATGCAGAAAACAAGTCTAATAATAAACTAATCTCTCCTTCCGAAATAAAGAAAATTGGCGGATATACTCACCATGTTACTACATTAACACTTGAGGCCAGGAGGATGACAATGGGACAAGCTATTTTCTCAAAATACCCCATCATTAACTCAGGTTTAATCGGAGACTCTAGCAGGAGCATCCCTAGTATTTATGCCGATATCGTCAAAGGAGAAGACACTGTTCGTATCTATAACTTTCATTTAGAAAGTATACGTTTTCAAAAGGATGAATATTCATTATTTGACACTTCTATTTCGAGTGACAAAGATTATTCACAACGAATTACCGGTTTATTAAGTAAATTAAAAGAAGCCTATCCTCCAAGAGTTCAACAAACCCGACAAATCATTTCTCATGCCGCAGAAACATCCTACCCAACACTACTATGTGGAGATTTAAACGACCCACCAACTTCCTATACCTATTCTACGATTGCAAAACAATTTAACGATGCATTTTATGCTGCAGATTTTGGAATGACCAGAACCTATGCGGGCAAAGTTCCAGCAGGTAGAATTGACTATATTTTTCACGATGATAAATGGATTCCAACAACATTCAATACACATCATGAAAAAACACTTTCAGACCATTACGCTATATCAAGCACGCTGAAAATCATTAAGTAAAAGAGGTTTGCATTTTCACTTTAAATAAGTCACTCCAGTTAAGAATAATGAATTCTTTATGACTTAAGCAAGGAACAATAAAGTCTTATTCTTCATTGTAAAGCATGGCCCTGTAAAAGAATGAATTAATTATTAGAACAAAGAGATGATGTAGAAGATATAAAGTCCAAGCAAAATAAATCCACTGAATCTACCTACTTTTCGATTAAAGACCATCATTGGAAGTAGTAACAAGGCAAATCCAATCATCCATAGAATATCCCAAGACAGCACATTTTCTTCCACACCTATCGGTTTAACAATTGCTGTAAGTCCTAGAACCGCCATAATATTAAAGATATTACTTCCAATTAAGTTACCGACAGAAATATCCGTTTCTTTCTTGTAGGCAGCCACAACACTGGTTGCTAATTCTGGAACTGATGTTCCAAAAGCGACAATTGTAATTCCGATCACATGATTAGATAAACCTACTTCTAGGGCCAAAGACTTTGCACCGCTAATCAACCAATTTGATCCAAAATAAAGTCCTAGCAGACCAATTAGTAGATACAAGATATTTTTCCAAACTGAAATTTTCTGGGTCAAATCTTCAATCCCTGGAATTTCATCCATCTCTACCACTTGACTCTTTCGAGATTTCATAATGATAAAAATGATAAAGATGACCAACAGCAAGAACAAGGTTAGTCCTTCCCAGCGTTGAATCTGTAAATCATAAGCAAAAACGAAGAACAAAAGAGACGCCAACATCATCATTGGCCAATCATATTTAATTGTATTACGTGCAACAGGCATTGGGAAAATCAAAACGGTAACACCGAGCACCAAAGCCAAATTGGCAATATTTGACCCAATCACATTTCCAATGGCTATTTCAGGTAAACCTTCACTGGCAGACTGTAAGGAAACCAGTAATTCTGGAGTGGAAGTTCCAAAAGAAACCACAGTCATTCCAATCACTAACTTTGATAGTTTTGCTTTTACAGATATTCCGACTGCTCCTTTCACCAAGAATTCCCCCCCAGCAATCAACAAAATTAATCCTATAACAATTAGAGAGATATCAATAAGCATTAGCTAATGTTTTGTTGGTCTGGTTTAATATTTGGATTTTCATTTTTAAGCTTAGTAGATTCCTCCACTTTAGGAGAAGGCGCTTTCGTTTTCACCTCTTCTCCATCTTCATCGATGGTTTTCCCAACCTCTACAGCAGATTGCTTTAGGTCCTTTGTAAATTCTTTAACAGGTGATTCAATCGTGTTTTTTGCATCATGAAGTGCTCTACTGATGTTTACATCACGCTTCATTTCTGTGGTTGTTTTACGAATTTCGTCTTGAACATCTTGGCTAGCATCTTTGATTTGACGCATCCCTTTTCCTAACCCTCTAGCCATACCAGGAATGCTTTTCGCCCCAAAAAAGATGAGTACAAAAAGCAAGATAATGACTATTTCAGAGCCTGCAATACTATTGATGAATATTAACATGCCGCAAAGATACGAGAAATTGAGAATTGTAAGAATTTAAAGCATAAAAAAGAAGAGTTGCAAGATGAATTTAACAGTTCCTTAGAAGGACATCTTTAATTAAAATGCAATTCCGAGCGAATAAATAATACTCACCGCTCCTTTACTGAATCGTGGCAGATCTTCTATGGCTTTTATGAGTGCTTTCTGATGGTCAGGATGTAACTCGCCATATATTTGATAATCTTTTAGTCTACCTCTTGAATTAACTTCTAAATCAATCATCACACTTCTATCGAAACGATTTTCACTTTCAACAATAACGATAGGACGCAATTTTCCGGTAAAATAGTTCTGTAAAGCCCTATCACCTCCTGGATATTTTGGCACATCATCAATGGAATAAGAAGCACCGCTTCCTACATCTTGTCCGAAAACCTGTAAAGGATTTCCTTTTTTGTCTTTTTTTGAAGAACTATTAATGTCATCAGGATTAGATTTGGCTAGGATTTGCACCTGTTGAACAGACAAGGTTATTGTTTTATTGGCCTTTGCAGATTGTGTTGAAAAACTACGGGTATTGTCTTCTGAATTTTGGCTTTCCTCATCTTCTCCAGCAGTCTTGTAGATGTTTTGATCAATAAGACTTTCCTCCTCCCACGTCAAATCTTCATTGTTTTTCTTTATTTTATCTATCTCATCGACTTCAAGTTCTTTATTGCCTTCGATGTTTTCCTCATGCTCCAAATCTTGTACTTCTTTTTCTTCAATTTCAGCATCTGACAATCCTTCCGTTTCTGTGCCAACAAGATCAGACTCAGATGGTTGGAAATTATTCTGCTCATTTTCTTGAACATGATTGTTCATCGACAAGGCTTTTTTCGAATATAAAGCTTCAGGCTTTTCCGTTTTAAACAGAAATACCGCTCCCAACAGGATAGCCAAAGCGCTTAACCCTATCCATACCCTGTATTTAGTCCAGAATCCTAATTCAGAAAAATAAGTATCGGATAACCTTTGAGCAGTTCTTTTAGAAATCGATTGGACAGCAGAAGATTTAATTTGTGTAGAACTTTCAACCACTGCCCTTACCATTGGATTGTCCTTCATCAGTTGATCAATCCATTGCTTTTCAACAGCAGACAAATCACCTTTCCGATACGCTACCAAGGTCTCAAACGAGGGTAATTCATGATATTTCATTGACTGACTTGACATTTCGTTTTTCTAATTCTATTTTAAATTTCCTTTTCCCATTTTGCAAGTGACTTTTCACTTCTTTTTCAGAAATAGCTAATTCCATTGAAATTTCTTTATAGCTTTTATCATTTAAGTAAAACGCTTCAACACATTGTGACTGTATGGGCTTCAAAGATTCGAGAACTTCCTTCACCAATTCATTGATTTCTTCTTCTCTGTGATTAAAAAGTTGGTCAAACAAGCCTTCACCATGTTCTTGGTCATGAAACCCTTCAATCAATTCATCACCTTGATTTCTTCTCCTGCTGCGTTTTAATTTCAACAAGTGATTTCTCACCACCGAATAATACCAACCTCCAAAATTTTTAACCTCTGCAGTTTTCAAATCTTTGTACAGCAATTCAAAACATTCCATCACAGCATCTTCTGCATCACTTTCATTTTTCAAATAGTTTAAGGCTAGAGAAACCGTCATCTCGTTATACCGCTCAAACAATAATCCCGCGTAATAGCTATCTTTTGAAGCTTGGAATTTCATCACCAATTCTTCATCAGAATACTGCGTATATTTTCTAAGCAATTGTAGTAGCACGTAGTTTTTGTTATTTTTCTTTAGCTTAAACTTATACTATTTCTGTTTAAAAGGGAAGTTTAATCCATAAATTCCATAAAAAAACTCAACTTTATTTTCCTTCCATTCAAAAAACACGCTTTTACCCTTTGAAAAAACAGTCACTTTTGTCAGAATAAACACCTTTGTGCCATTAAAACAAAAGAAAAGTGAAATTTACTATGCATACCTTATAAAATTATGCTGAAAAGAGGAATCTTTTTATATTTTTGTGGAAGACATTAAAACAAAAAACATATAATATGAAAATACTTGTTTGTATAAGTAAAGCTCCAGATACAACCACAAAGATTTCCTTCACTGATGGTGATACGAAATTTGACGAAGGTGGTGTTAAATATATCGTGAATCCTTACGATGAGTGGTATGCACTTGTTAAAGGTATTGAATTAAAAGAAGCGCATGGAGGAAGTGTAACTACAATTACTGTAGGAACAGCTGAAGACGATGCTACAATTCGTAAAGCATTAGCGATTGGCGCGGATGACGCAGTACGTGTTGATGTAAAAGCTGAGGATGCAGGTCAAGTTGCTGCTGAAATAGCAAACTTCGCAAAAGAAGGTGCTTACGATTTAGTTTTGTTAGGAAAAGAAACGATTGATTACAACGGATCTCAAGTTGGAGGAATGTTGGCAGAGCATTTAGACATGCCTTTCATTTCACTTGCTGAGCGTATGGAAGTCAATGGTAGTACAGCCACTTTAGATAAAGAGATCGTTGGTGGTGTTCAAACTGTAGAAGCAGACTTGCCATTGGTTGTAAGTTGTGCTAAAGGAATGGCAGAACAGCGAATCCCAAATATGCGTGGAATTATGGCTGCACGAACTAAACCACTAAAAGTAGTTGAAGCATCAAACGCGGCAAAACAAACTTCATTTGTAAAATATGGTTTACCTGCTCCAAAATCTGCAGTTAAATTAATTGATCCAAACAACATGGATGAATTGGTTGAATTGTTACACAACGAAGCAAAAGTAATATAAGTACATCGCTAAAAGAAAAAAATTATGTCAGTATTAGTATATATAAACAGTAACGGTGAAAAGATTGCTAAAAGTGCATTTGAAGCGGTTACTTACGCAAAAAAATTAGGAGAAGTTACAGTTGTAACCAATGGAAAAACAGACGATTCAACACTTGCACAGCTTGGAAAATATGGAGCGAGTAAAGTTTTAGTTGACCGTTCATTTGAAGGAATTGACGAACAACAATTAACAAGAATGGTGGCTACTGCAGCAGAAAAAGAAGGAGCAAACACAATTGTTTTCTCTAACGACTTAATAGGAAAAGCAGTTGCCCCTCGACTTTCAGTTAAGATGAATGCAGGATTAGTTGCTGGTGCGACCGGAGTTCCACAAGAAGACGGTACCATTCCAGTAAATGTATTTTCTGGGAAAGCACACGGATTTGTAAAAGTAAACACAGATAAAAAAATTATCGCTTTACTTCCAAATTCAATTCAACCAGAAGAAACAGGAGCTGACGCAACTGTAGAGGAATTTTCTGGAAATGCAGGAGATACTAGAGTAACTGTTAAAGACACCAAATTCCCTGAAGGAGATATTCCACTACCAGAAGCAGAGTTAGTGGTTTCAGGAGGACGTGGATTAAAAGGTCCAGAAAATTGGAACCTTATATTAGATCTTGCAAAAGAACTAGGAGCAGCAACAGCTTGTTCTCGTCCGGTGGCTGATTCAGGATGGCGCCCTCACCACGAACACGTGGGTCAAACAGGAGTTGCTATTAGTCCAAACCTTTACATCGCAGCAGGAATTTCTGGAGCAATTCAGCATTTAGCAGGTGTAAACAGATCTAAAGTGATTGTTGTAATCAATACCGATGACGAAGCACCTTTCTTTAAGGCTGCAGATTACGGTGTGGTTGGAGATGCCTTTGAAGTATTGCCTCGTTTATTAGATGCAGTAAAAAAATTCAAGGCTTCGAACTAATCATTCGATAATAAATATTATTTTTACGTGATATCAAATTAGGGAGGCAAAAGCTTCCCTAATTTGTTATACCAATTTGATTTTATAAGCTGGTATAATTATACTAATATAGTGTGTACTGAATAACTTCTTTCATAAGAGCGCTCAGTATCATACAAAAATGATGACCTTTAGCCAAGTATGGAAAAAGTAAAATTGGAAATTATTGGATTATCCTACAGTCAGACACAATCTGGTGCATACGCTCTAGTTCTTTCTGAAGTGAATGGAGTGAGAAGACTTCCTATAATAATAGGTGGTTTTGAAGCGCAAGCAATTGCTATAGAATTAGAGAACATGGTTCCCTCTCGACCCTTAACACACGATTTATTTAAAAATTTTGCTGAATCATTCAACATTAAAGTGAAGGAGGTTATAATATACAATTTAAAAGAAGGTATATTTTATTCTAAATTGATCTGCGATAAAGAAGGTAAAGAAGTTGAAATTGACGCTCGTACTTCTGATGCCATAGCCCTTGCTGTACGTTTTAAATGCAATGTCTTTACTTATGAATCAATTTTAGGATCAGCAGGAATTCAACTCGACCAAGAAGATGAAGAATCTGGAATTGCAACACCAATAGAAGACCCGAAAAAAAGTTCTTCTGGCAAAAAAGACAAATCAGACCTTTCAGGATTAACCATTAAAGAGTTAGAAACACGTCTAGAACGTGCTGTTGAGGCAGAAAACTATGAGCTCGCATCAAAAATTAGAGATGAAATTAACAAACGTACTTCCTAAACTACTCCTTTTATCACTGGTATTTCTTACTACTGTTTTTGGTTTAAATGCCCAAGAAAGTAATAAGGAAAACGATGACCAACAATGGTTCCGAAGAAACTTTTCTCTGCAATTAAATGAAAATGGTACTTTTAAGACCAATGACACATTGTTGACTTATCAAAAGTCTGGAAGTTATGTTTTGGATGAGAATGAATTAATTCTCAGCAGTAGCACATCAGACACCACTACAATCACAGAAGTTTTTCCTATTCTCACCTTAGAAGACGGAAAATTCGCCCTTGATAATCAAAGTAAAAGAGTAACCTATTTAAAAGAAAACAAAACATTAGCAACATCGCTCTCTTTTGGAAGCATCGCACGTGGTTTATTAGGTGTAACGGCATTGATTTTTATTGCTTTTTTACTTAGTAAAAACAGAAGACGCATTAATTGGCCCTTAGTTATCAAAGGTATACTACTTCAGGTTGTACTGGCCTTATTGATTTTAAAAGTCCCTTTTATTGAAACTATTTTCAACTTTATCTCAAAAGGATTTGTAAAAGTGGTTGACATGGCCCATGAAGGAGCATTATTCGTTTTCAGTAGTGTAATTACTGGTGATATGTCTCCTATCGTTATGAACTTTGCTACTTGGGTATTGCCTTCTGTTATTTTCTTTTCTGCCTTGACCAGCTTACTCTATTATTGGGGTATACTCCAAAAGATTGTCTACGGAATGGCCTGGGTGATGAAACGCATTATGGGCTTATCTGGTGCTGAAAGTGTTTCTGCCGCTGGTAATGTCTTTTTAGGTCAAACAGAAGCTCCATTGTTGGTTAAACCTTACCTTGGAAAAATGACAGAAAGTGAAATCCTCTGTTTAATGGCTGGAGGAATGGCGACCATCGCTGGTGGAGTGCTTGCTGCTTACATCGGATTCCTGGGGGGTGACGATCCTGAACAAAAAGTATTTTTCGCCAAACATTTACTGACTGCCTCATTAATGTCTGCTCCTGCTGCTATTGTTTTTTCTAAAATATTATTGCCAGAAACTGAAGAAATCAATACCGACTTAACCATTTCTAAAAACAAACTTGGAGTGAATTCATTGGAGGCTATTGCCAACGGAACGGTTGACGGATTAAAATTAGCGGTCAATGTTGCAGCAATGCTCATTGTATTTATTTCATTAATTGCACTGGCTAACTTTATGTTAGGGAAAGTTGGACACTACACAGGATTGAATGATATTATTGCAAGCAGTTCTTCACTCTATACTGAATTATCGTTTCAGTACATTGTAGGAAACGCCCTCTCTCCTATTGCTTGGTTAATGGGGGTTCCTTGGCAAGACAGTATGATTATTGGACAACTTTTGGGTGAAAAGACCATCATCAATGAATTTGTTGCTTATCCACATTTAGGGGAGTTACAAGACGAAATTTCAGGCAAATCGGTAATTATTGGTACTTATGTTCTCTGTGGATTTGCAAACTTTGCATCGATCGGTATTCAAGTGGGAGGAATTGGTGCCATTGCCCCCAGTAAAAAACCTGTTTTAGCAAAATATGGAGTGTTATCTCTCATCGCTGGAACGTTAGCATGTATGCTTACTGCTACCATGGTAGGAATGTTATTCTAAAAAATTATTCAAGATGAATTTTAAGGGAGAATTAAGAAAAATGTTGGTTGACTTCAACAGTGAAAATGTTGTACAGTATGAAATGCTATTTTTCAATACTGAAACGCAAGAGAAGGAAAGCCTCCCTATGAATGAACTAATAGGTAAGTCTATAGCGTTCGAATTTACAGGTAACATTTATTGTAAAAATTGTGGTACGAAGACAAAAACTTCATTTAATCAAGGATTTTGTTATCCCTGCTTTAAAGATGCTCCAGAGTCAGCTGAATGTATTATTCGTCCAGAACTTTGTCGTGCACACTTAGGCGAAGGAAGAGATGTAGAATGGGAAGAAAGAAATCACAATCAACCTCACATCGTATATTTAGCAGCTAGTGATGTTGTAAAAGTTGGGGTTACACGAGCAACTCAAATTCCAACACGTTGGATAGATCAGGGTGCGAATGAAGCCATAATTCTAGCCGAAACACCGAACCGTTATTTAGCAGGAGTCCTAGAGGTTGCTTTAAAGTCAGAATTCACAGACAAAACCAACTGGCGTAAAATGCTTCGTAATGATGTAGATGAAAACATTGATTTAGAAGAAACAAAGTGGCAATTAGAGGAATTACTTCCAGAAGATCTTGCGCAATACATCAGTGAAGAAGATGATTTAACCAACATCAACTATCCTGTCATAGAATTTCCAACAAAAATTAAAAGTGTTAACCTTGATAAATTGCCTTCCATTTCAGGAAAATTAATGGGAATAAAAGGCCAGTACTTTTTACTTGATGGTGATCGTGTAATGAACATCAGAAGGCACACCAGCTATGAGGTTGAGTTTGAAGTGAAGGATTAATCTCGCCCAACATCATCATTGTGAATTCTTTAATGAGGTTAGCCAAGAAAAGTTAAGCTTTTAAATGCCTTTGAAAGTGTTTCGATTTTATGTATTTTCACAGGAGAAAAAATCAGTAAGCAATCTTACGCGATCAACTCAGTGAAGCATCCATAAACTATGAAGAATACATTAACACAGTTCCAGGTTACAGTTTTGTTATTAATTATCGGAACTATACTAATTCCTAATATTGGACATGCACAAATTAAAGATAAGCAAGTCCACACTGTTGCTCCCTTACCAGAGTTGTCTTTAGATACCACACGCATTGTTGAAGTTGTTTTAAAAGACACCTTGATTATTGCAGGTGTAGGTGACATCATGTTAGGAACAAACTTTCCCAATTCTAGTTATTTACCTCCTGAAGGAAGAAGCTTGTTGGCTCCAGTTGCACATTTATTGACTGAACCCGATTGTACATTTGGAAACTTAGAAGGCACAGTTTTAAATGAAGGCGGCGATGTGAAAAAATGTAGTGATTCTACGAAATGTTATGCTTTTAGAATGCCGGAAGATATTGCATGGGACCTCAAACCACATGGCTTTGACTTAATCAGCATTGCCAATAACCACGTCGGGGATTTCGGCACACCTGGAAGAGAAAATACTGTACGCTTCTTAGACAGTATGGGGGTGGCTTATGCCGGACTTGAAGCTTATCCGTGGGATACCATAAAGATTGATGGAGTTATATATGGACTTGCCGCTTTTTCTCCGAATACAGGAACTGTAAAGATTCATAATTACGAATTGGCCAAAGCAATTGTTCAACATTTGGATAGTATTTCAGACCTTGTAATTGTATCTTTTCATGGAGGCGCCGAAGGAGCAAGTAAAACGAATGTTCCTCGAGCAACAGAAATGTTTTATGGTGAAAACAGAGGTGATGTATTTAAATTCTCAAGGTGGGTGGTTGATCATGGAGCAGATATCGTATTCGGTCATGGACCTCATGTCACAAGAGCAATGGAGGTCTACAAGGATCGTTTTATTGCCTACAGTCTTGGGAATTTTGCAACCTATGGTAGATTTAATTTAAGAGGGATTAGTGGAGTAGCACCGATTGTTCACGTTTACACGCACAGAGATGGTACTTTTATCAAAGGAAAACTACACTCGACAAAGCAATTGGGTCGAGGTGGTCCGACTTTAGACCCAGACAATACTGCTGTCAAAGAAGTTCAACGACTGAACAAAGAAGATTTTCCTGAAAACGATTTAATTATTGAAGACAACGGTAGTTTTTATTTACCTAAAGCGAATTAGAGAAGGTCGAAAATCTCTTCGTATGCTAATCGTTTAGCAAATAAAATGCGTTTTTTATAGTAAGAACTCTCATGTAATTTATCGACAACAACGCCTCGACTTGTAGCATGAAGTAACAACACCTCTTTTCCTGAGCCTTCAATAACATAAGCCACATGACCGATTGAGTTCGAATTTACATTTCTCCCTTTGAAGAAAATTAAATCTCCTTTGGTGACCTGTTCTAAATCAATTTTATGTCCTAGCTGGGCCAATCCACGACTAGTCCTGGCAACTTCTCCTCCCTGACTTTTGAACATATATTGAAGCAATCCTGAGCAATCAATTCCTTTTTCAGTATTACCAGCATATTTGTATGGTGTTCCTAACAATTGCTTACCTGTGCTGATCAAAGTATCAATTAAGTTCTCTTCGATTTGACATTCTAATTGAACTTCAGAATGAATATGTGTAGTATCTATTTCTGGATTAGACCAGCTTAGTGTCGATAAAACTATGATTGAAAAAACATTCATAAAATATTATTTGTGCTACATTAACTCGGCAAAGTTAAGCGAAAATCCAAGATATTTCCACAACTAACTGAAAATTAACAAAATTAGAAATGCGTGATTTTGTATTTTTTTTAAGTCCTTAAATAAAACCACAAACAACTATAACGTATTGTAATGGAATTCTTTGGTCACATT
The DNA here is from genome assembly GCF_048268645.1 of Brumimicrobium sp. Classification (NCBI taxonomy): domain Bacteria; kingdom Pseudomonadati; phylum Bacteroidota; class Flavobacteriia; order Flavobacteriales; family Crocinitomicaceae; genus Brumimicrobium; species Brumimicrobium sp. The sequence goes on from NZ_JBLWVE010000003.1 coordinate 142,426, forward strand.
TTTATAAGTCTCAGTATATTTTCCTTCCTCATCCCTAATGGTAAAAGTAGATTCTGACATAGCCTTAATTTTCTTTTTTGAGAAGGTCAACACATCACGAACATGTCGGTTGGGTTTACCAAAAATCTTAATCCTCTGAGTGAAGTGTAAATTTAATTGAAGATGATTTAAGATTAAGCTTTCAGTTCTTTCAGCAGGAACAATTAACCACAACTCTCCTTCTTGACTCAACAAATTTGCTGAATGATTGATTAATTCTTGCACAGACATACTGTCTTCATGTCTGGCCAAACTTCTTTGCTGATCAGCAGAAGGCATTTTAGAATTAAAATAAGGAGGATTAGAAACAATTAAGTCAAATTGCACAGAAGGTCGATAGGCCAAGTAGTTTTTATGTAAAGCGTCAAAGTGATTAGGAAAGTTGGCTGCATCGAAATTTTCTTGTGCTTGCACAACTGCCTGTTTATCGATGTCTATTCCTGTCACCTTTCCATGTGGAAATTTTTGGGCCAACATAAGTGCAATCACACCACACCCCGTTCCAACATCCAGAATCTCATTGGGGAAATTTCCACGTACCAAAGCCCCAAGAACCATTGCGTCAGTACCTACTTTTTGAGGCACATGCAATTGATTAACATTAAAGTGTTTGAATTTAAACAGTGACAATAGAGCAATTATTTAAAGAGGAAATCATGGACTACTCCAAATACATCTCAATTAATCCTTCTGCCGCTTTAACGTACAACTCTTGTTGTTCGCGGTCAACTTTTTGTACCAAATCATTTCCCAAAGGCAAAAGCACTTCTTTATCCAGTTCATTATTCTGAACCTGTAAAAGCGGATTAATTTTATAATCCATCACTTGCACCACCTCACCTACTTCACCATAATTTTCATCAATTACTTTAAAACCGATGATTTCATGATCATAAAAGTTTTTACCCGAAAGAGGAGGAAGCAATTCTAGAGGAAGAAAAAGTTCTTTTTTAAGGATAAGCTTAGCGTCATTTTCAGAATCAACACCTTCAAACTTCACTTTAGCAAAGCCTTTGTCTTTCATATCGATGCGCTCCACGAAGAATGGAGTTAGGATTCCGTCCAAATCAATATAAACCGCATCTAAGGTCGCATAATCTTCTGGATTTGTTGCATCAAAAAAAAGCGAAACTTCACCTTTATAACTGTGAAGTTTCGCTACGTAACCTAAATTAAAGCAATCCGCTTTATTCATTTTTTAAACGATTTATGAGAATTACTTCTCTTCTTTTTCGTCTTCTTTTTTCTCTTCAGCAGCTGGTGCTTCCGGAGCCTCTTCAGCTGCTTCAGCAGCTGGAGTTTCTTCAGCTACCTCTTCTTCTGCAGGTGCATTCTTCGCAGCCAATTCTTTAGCGCGTGCTTCGCTTGTTGCTTTTTCAGCAGCTAAACGCTCAGCCTCAGCTTTTTTCATTGACTCAGAATGTCCTTCTGACTTCTTAGAGATTTTAGATTCTTTATCTTTCAACCATGCTTCAAATTTCTTTTCAACATCAGCTTCAGTTAAAGCACCTTTTTTTACACCTTTCAATAAGTGATTTTTGTATAATACACCTTTGTACGACAAAATCGCACGTGCTGTATCAGACATTTCTGCACCTGTTGTTACCCAATTTAATGTTTTATCGAAATCGATATCAATTGTAGCTGGGTTTGTATTAGGATTGTATGTTCCTAATTTTTCGATGAAGCGTCCATCACGTGGTGCACGTGAATCTGCTACTACTACGTGGTAAAAAGCATATCCTTTCTTACCGTGTCTTTGCAATCTAATTTTTGTTGCCATAATGTTTTATTGGTTGGAGTGCGAAACTCCTATTAATAAATTAGTTTATTTAAGTCGACAAAGATAGTGGTATTATTTTAAATAAATGAAAAATGTTTAATTATAATGAAAAAATATATTCAATAGAAACCAAACATCAGCAACAGCTCTCAGATCGGACTCTTATTCATTTACAAGTAAAGTCTATTCTTTAATTTCAACCTTCCTAAGCATATTCAGCCAATTCCATCCAACGCTCTGTTTTTTCTTCAAGCTCCAACATCAATTCACCAAGTCGTTTACTGGCTTCATTTAGTTCGTCCGAAGAAACCTCACCACTTGAGAGTACAAGTGTTAAATTTTCTTTTTCGGTTTCTAATTTTTCCACCTCTGCGTCTAGTTTTTCAAACTCTTGTTTTTCTTTAAAGCTCAACTTACGTTTTTCCTTTTCTTTTGGCACTGTCTTCACTGCTTCTTTCTCCAAAGACGCTTTTGCAGATTGAGCTTTTTCAAACCTTCTTTCCGCTTGATCTTCGAGTAGTTCAGCCTTAAGTTTATCCCTATATACTGTATAGTTTCCAGTAATGTCCTTTATTTTCGCATCGCCTTCAAAGACGAAGATATGATCGACCATTTTGTCCATAAAATAACGGTCATGCGAAACAACAATTAAACAACCTTGGAAATTTTTAAGGTAATCTTCCAATACTCCTAAAATATAGATGTCTAAATCATTGGTAGGTTCATCAAGAATTAAAAAGTTCGGATTGCTCATCAAAACTTTCATCAACTTTAATCGGCGTTGCTCTCCCCCACTTAATTTGTAAACATAATTATAATGCATACTTCTAGGGAAAAGGAATTTCTCTAAGAATTGAGCAGCAGACATTTCTCGGCCTTTTTCTAATGGAATAAATTCTGCTACTTCACGAATTACATCAATTACTTTCATGTTCTCATCCACCTCAATATTGGCTTGAGAATAATATCCAAAAACAACTGTATCACCGATCACTACCTTCCCTGAATCTGGCTGTTCCTCTCCAGTAATGATACGTAGAAGGGTCGATTTACCCACTCCATTTGGACCTACAATTCCTAATCGTTCTTGACGTTTAAAGGTATAGCTTAACTTATCTAGTATTTTTAATCCAGGATAGCTTTTTGAGATGTTGTGAAGCTCTAAGATTTTTGTCCCCAAACGTTCCATTTTAATTGGAATCTCAAGTTCTTCCTTATCAATATTTTGACTGGCTGTTTTCTTTATCCCTTCAAAAGCATCTGTTCTGGCTTTTTGTTTTGTACCACGTGCTTTTGGTTGTCTTCTAATCCACTGCAGCTCCTTTTTGAACAAACTTCTCGCTTTCCCTACTTCAATTGCTCTATTTTCCTCTCGCTCTGCTTTTTTCTCCAAATAATAAGAGAAGTTCCCTTTGTAACGGTACAATTGCTGGTCCTCCAACTCATAAATCACATCTGTTATAACCTCTAAAAAGTAACGGTCGTGCGTCACCATAAAAATAGTAGACTTCGATTTTGAAAGGTATTCTTCCAACCATTCAATCATGTCTAAATCAAGGTGGTTTGTAGGTTCATCGAGGAATAAAAAGTCAGGCTCAGAAATCAATACTTTCGCTAAAGCAACACGCTTGCGCTGCCCTCCTGACAAAGTACTTACCTTAGCCTCATGATTATCTAGTTTTAATTTAGACAAAACTTGCTCAACTAAACTGTCTAAATCCCATGCATTTAATTCTGAAATGGCCTCAAATAAATTCGCCATTCCCTCTTCGTCGTTATCTCGTACTGCTTTGGAATACTTTTTAAAAACGTTCAGTTTAGGTAAATCATGATCAAAAACTTCTTCGTAAATGGTGTTTTCAGGATTCAAGTCATCGGCTTGTTGCAAATAAGAAATATTGATGTCATTTCTAAACACCACCCGACCGCTATCATAAGGTTCCTCCCCCATCAAGCAACGAATCAAGGTCGATTTCCCACTACCGTTTTTAGCGACTAGTGCTACTTTCTGACCTTGGTCTATACCAAAACTCAAGTCCTCAAATATCGTACGATCACCATACGACTTTGTTAATTGTTCAACTGATAAATAATTCATTAACGGATACGATCTATAGATTTAATCAGTCGTAAATCACGACGAATTCCAATGTTTGCCAAGAAAGAAAAGGCCAAGGCGATGATGATACAATAAAAACCAAACCCTAACTGTGCACTGACAGTATAGGCATCTGATTCTGGTAATGTATTGCTCTTTAACAAGTTGTACAATACGATGGTCACACCAAATAAAATAAAGTTAACTACGAATAAAATTCGTCCCAATTGCAATTGTCTTTTCAAATTTTTATATCCCATCAATACAACAACGGTAAACATGGACAATAAAATGGTGATGGAGTAAAATGGAAAATAAAATGTAGGTACCCCTTCCATTTTGTCTATAATTTCAATCTTTCCTGTGGCATGTTGTAACAACTCTGTGTTCTCATCAGTCAACTCACCTTTTAGATAAATGTCTCTTTGAACACCATAACCATTCCCATGACTAATCATTTCAAATTGGTCTTTCTGCTCTGCTTTAGTCACAAAAACATCTGTTCCAATACTTAAAAAAATCAATGCCACTAAAGTCAGCAATAAATAAATGGATTGAACGCGTTGAATCATAGTTTAATTTTTGAGCAAAGATAGGTTTTTTAATTGAATATTTAACGGGGAAATTCGTACAAGAAATAAGCAAAATCAAGCCAGAAACACAAGAAGGTATAATTTAATGCTACACATCTTAAAATGAATTAATATATTTGAACTCTACTGATTCAACAATTAATCAGCAACTTACTCATAACGAACCCATGAAGTCGATCTCAATCAACTGGATTTCTAAATACGCGATATTCATAATTATTTTGCTCAGCATTGTATCAAGAATGCCACAGCTTTTTTCCGAACATTTAATTCTTGATGGCGATGAGTGTATCGTTGGCTTAATGGCTAAACATTTTCTAGAATCGAAGGAAGTCCCTTTTTTTTTCTATGGTCAATCTTACGGGTTCTCATTTATAGAAGTGCTTTTTATTCGGGTGTTCTATTTCTTTTTAGGACCAACAGAAATGGCCGTGAAATTAGCCATGCTTTCTATGTGGACAATCGGAGTTGTATTTTTTTATAAAACACTAAAAGCAATAGGCTTCAAGTACAATGTTTGGATTCCTTTACTCATCACTCTTTTATTTATCTTCTCACCTTCCTTCGCTGCTTGGTCTATGAAAGCAAGAGGTGGATACATGACTTCTTTTCTTTTGTCTTCCATTGTAAGTTATCTGTTGTTGCAGGAAAAGTCCTCCATAAAATTGTCCCGTGCGGTACTGATTGGGTTTTTGCTCGTCATTATTTATCAATCTCAAGCTTTATGGCTGGCTGGATTAGCGCCTTTTATTGCTTATCACCTTTACCAAAAGAAAAGCGTTCGTTATGGCCTAACAATGGGAGGTGGAATTTTAGTCACAGCGATAGGTTTTTATATGATTAAATTGGGATTATCTGATTTTTGGTCTCCAAAAGTACTGGGATGGCCCACACTTAGTGTTGAGTCTTTTATCTCCATACTCGATAAAATGTACATTCATTTTACAGGGTTTTATTATCTAGGGGATACCATGACTCCTAATTTCATTACAAGACTTTTATCAATGGTAATGATGGCTGCCATTTTCATAGCGATTTTAGTCAGCGCATTTTTCATTTACAAAAAGAAGCAAACAAATTCTTTGCTCCCTATTTCCTTAATATCCGTACTTTTTTCCCTGGGATATATTTTATTGATTTCATGGTTAGGTCCAAGATATTTCCTTCCACTAACAGGCTTTGCATTAATTTTATTTTCACTTGTCATGGACCAAATCAAAAGAAAAACAATTGTCAACACAATACTTGGTGTATGGATATTGATGGGCGTTTATTCGCTCTACGACTTTAAAAACTTTGCTTTTGAGGACAAAGCTTCGCTGACCCAGCTCGTGGCTAAGTTGGAGGAAAGGAAAATCAGTCATGTATTTTGTGAAGGTGCCTTACTGCAATGGCAGATCAATTTTTATTCAAATGAAAAAACCATTGCTCGTTATACTTCTAATGTGGACCGTTACCCTAAATATATCGCTGCGGTCGATTCTGCTCAAATCCACAGTCCAAATCAAACAGGTATTGTTGGTTATTATTACGAAGGATTAATCAAACCTTCTAAAGATTTTAGTGAAATCAACAAAAGATATTACATCTTGTCACCGGTCTCCAAAGAATTTCTCGAATACAGAAACTTCGATTTAACTAGACCATGATTGATAACGAACCCACTTTAGACTAAACGCACCATAGATTCACATGAAAATAAAATTTTATGGTTATAAAAGAAGCCAAAGCGAGATGCACTAATTCCAAGTCCTACCGAGAACATAATTTTAACACTATTTGAGACCAATAAAACATTATACTTCAGAAGGGGCTTTCGCTAGAATAAACTTTGTTATACTTTCCTTTCAAGTTCTCGCTTTTCCTACCTTCAAAACGAATCAAATTATGTATATTGGCCTCCCAAGAAAAAGTGAAGATAATGGAAGACAATAAAGTACTGAATTACATTAAGGATGTGTTAGAAACTATGCCAGAAGGTTGGTTAACTACAACAACTCATCGATTAGATATTTACAATGAAGAATTAGCCAAAACACAATTTTTGGAGCAATTTGAGGACTTATTTAAGAAGAAAAATTCCGAAACTTCGGCATTAAGTGAATTACCAACGGCTTATGATTACATACGATTAGGACATCCATTGTCAAGTGTTTTAGAATGGACGCTTGCAAAACTGCATCATTTAAAAGCTGAAAACATCATTGCCTTTGATTCAAAAACGATTCCTGTTTTGGCTGTATTGAGGAAGAATTTATTTGACCAGAAAAAAACACAGATTTTATATACCGGAGAATTACCAGCGCAATTTGATGCTGAAATTATCCGCGAGGTTTATGGATATTCATTTGAATTAAAGCAAGTTAAAAATGTAAATGACGTTACATCATTCGAAGGAAGTACTGTTTTTATTTCAGAGCATGAAAAAACAAGTACAATCGAACTCAATCCAAACATTGATTTCTATGTGCAGAACTATGCTCACTTAGGAAGTATTCTAATGGTTAATGGGGAGAAAAACGAAAGTTACATTGCCGACATTCAACATGTAAGAAGAAGAGAAACTATCGCTATGACTCCTGCAAATTGTCATTATGCGTTAAAATCACTCACAGAAAACAAAGCAATTGAGCCCATCAATACAAACGTGTTTGAATCCGATAAATCGAGTGTTGTCGACTCCATCAACAAAGTAACGGGCACCACTTCAAAAGCTCTAGTTGCTTCAAGTGGACTCTCCATTCAATATGCAATTATGATGGGACTGATCCATGATGCGCAGTCGAATCACCCTGGAAAAGGAATCAAGTTTATTGTTCCGCCTAACTGTTATGGAGGTACGAATGACCAAGCCCGAAGAGTTGCAGCATGCTTAGACAATGTAGATATTGTTGACCTTCCTGTGGATGGAGATAATGATATGGTTCAAAGTATTGAGAAAGTATTGACAAAAATAGCAGATGAGGACGCAGTTCCTTACATTATTGCAGAAATCCCTACCAATCCAAGGGTTGAAGTTCCAGACCTTCAGGCCTTAAAAGCAGCTTTGAGCAAAGAAAGAAAAACCACGAAGGGTACAAAAGCAATAGACCCGGTATTTATATTGGACCAAACATTTTGTCCTAATGTCCACTTCTTAGGAGAAGGTGAAATTCTATCTACGGTGCGTACCATTTCTTTTGCAAGTGGTTCTAAGTTTCCAAGTGGAGGATTGGTTACAGCAGGTTACTGTGTCGGTAATCCATTAACAGATGCGCTTATCGAGAAAATTGAATTACACTTAGACCTTTGTGACAATGAGGCTACCGCATATCAATACGAAGTCTTGGCCAAACAATTACCGTCAATGAATCAAAGAATTGTTGATGCATACAAAAACACACGTGAGTTTGTCAACTTTATTCATGAAGTATTGCCTGCAGCAAAAATCAATTTCGTTTCTGAGGCATTGGCTGAACAAGGATTCACACCATCGGTTTTTTCACTTGACCTTCCAACTAAGGGAGATACAGATGAAGAAAGAGAAACTTATAAAAGGGCATTGAATTTAAAGCTCATTAATTTAATGATTACAGAAATTCCAAACGAAAGTAAGTTTTGTGTGAGCTATGGTCAATTGAAAGGCTGCTATTGGACTATTCCTGCAACATCTACACAGGGAACAACAAAAGAAGGTGACAAAGACTACATTGTCCGTGCTTCACTATCTGGAAAAATGGACCTTGAATTACATAAAAAAGTATTTACTGATTTTGTAAACAGCATCTAAATAAAAACGAAGGGAGGTAGAAAAACCTCCCTTTTTCATATTCATCCAATGAAAATCATACTTCAAACAGATCGTTTAATTTTAAGGGAGCTTGTGCCTTCTGACCTTGACGCTGTGTTTGCACTTGATTCAGACCCAGAGGTTCATAAATTCATTGGGAATCGGCCTGCAACAAGTAAACTCGATGCCATTCAATCCATTGAGGATAAAATAGCGCAATATAAAACGCATGGTGTTGGGCGATGGGCAATTATAGATAAGCAAAGCAATGCATTCCTTGGTTGGGCAGGTTTAAAATTTATTTGCGATGAAACCAACAAGATCAGTAATTATTACGATTTAGGGTACCGACTTCATCCGCGTATTTGGGGACAAGGGATCGCAACAGAAGCAGCGAAAGCCATTTTGGCTTATGGTTTTTCGGAACTCAATATCGACACTATTTATGCAATGGCAGAAGAAGAACATTTTGCATCTCACAGGGTGCTTGAGAAAATCGGCATGAGGTGTTTGGAGCTTATCAACTTTGAAGGAAAGCAGTACAAATGGTTTGCCTTGAATAAGCTAGATTTTTTATAACCTTACTCTCAGGATATTTTATACACTATAATAGAATTGGAACAATTCCGGTTTTCCGTAAGTGGTTAAGGCTAAGAAAGAAAGCCCATTTGATTCTGATTTTAACACTTGCAACCCTAATCGAGTCAATTGCGCTCCCATGCTAACGAAAACGCAGCATCATTGTTTTTTGTCTTTAAATAGAATTTGGTAGAGTAAGTATAATCCAATTAAAGCTGCAAATACAAAAAGCAAGAAAGCAAAAGCGGGATAACCTCCAATTGTCCATGAACTAGGGATACGCGCCATTAGCGCAGCTCCCATTATCAGCGCAGCGATAATTAATCCAGCCGTAATTCGGTTGGCCACTTTTTGAAAAGCATCGGTAAATCTCTCCTCGTCAATTGTATCCACCTTAACCCGGATTTTATTTTCCGCTAAATTTTCTGAAAATTTATTCAAGCGAAAAGGAAGATTTTCTGTTAAATCTTTCATTTCTAAAAATAGCTCCATCAGATTTCCCGGCTTGATATTGTCTTTGACTTTTTTTTGCATCAAATATTTCACGTACTCTTTCACAGTTTTCTGCATATCATATTCAGGAGTCAGGGTCGCAACGATTTGATCCATATTTAATAAAATCTTTCCCAACACATTTAAATTCACAGGAATATGTATGTTCTGCTTTGCTGCCATTTGATTAATTTCAATCAGGGTTCTTCCAGTTTTTAGGTCTTTAGCGATTTGGTTTTCACTTTCTTGAATTTTTCTAGCAATATTTTTTCTAAAGAGAGGCAGATCAACGTCTTTTTCATCATACTCACTTATGGAAAGCAAAAGTTCTGACACACGGGCACCATCATAATTACTTAAGCCAATCATCAACTTTAAAATTGTTTCTTGCATTTCATTGCTGAACTTAGCTACCATCCCTGCGTCCATTAGAGCAATCTGATGGTTTGGTGTGAGGTAAACATTCCCAGGATGTGGGTCAGCATGTGCAAATCCATCCACAATAATTTGCTTTAAATACCCTTTGATTAAATCATCAATTAACGGTTCCATATCAAGCCCCATCGATTTTAAAGGGGAAATTTTAGTCACCTTACTTCCTTCAACAAATTCCATTGTGAGCACCCTTGAAGAGCAGTAATCCATAACGGGGGCTGGAATAAATAAATGTTGAAAATCTTTCAAGTTCGTTTTTAGCCGCGTAAGATTTTGCGCTTCTAAGTTGTAATCTAATTCCTTTAAAAGAATATAGCGCAACTCTTCAATTACACTATGCAGGCTATAGCTCCTTGCCACTTCACTTATTTTTTCAGCTTTTTCAGCTAATGACATTAAGGTGTCTAAATCTTCGATAAAACGTTTTCGTATTCCTGGACGTTGAATTTTTACTGCTACAATTTGACCATCATGAGTTATGGCTTTATGCACTTGACCAATAGATGCACTGGCCAATGGGATTTTATCAAAGGACAAAAAAGCCTTAGAAATACGCAAACCAATTTCTTCTTTAAAAATCTCTTCAACCACCTCGTATTCCACCTCATCGACATCATCTTGTAAAGTAGCTAGAGCTTCCATAAAATGAGAAGGCAATAAATCTGGACGGGTTGATAAAAGTTGACCTAACTTCACATAAGTAGGACCCATTTTCTTCAAGTCTTCTGTTAATTCTTCTGGAGTATGATCAAATTTACTGTCTACATCGTCTGAATTAATTACATTAATTCCATCTTCAGAGTATGAAAAAACATCACTGTTCCAATACTTCAGCATGAACTTAAAAAAGCGAAGATATTTATCGTATTGATCCGGAAGGAGTCCCATAGTGCATTGTTTTTTATTAAAACTAAGGAAAACCTTTAAATTTTAAGCGATTTTATGAATATTTAAGAAGTGAAATTATGCCTCTAGTAAATAAATGTAATTTCTCCAAAACATTGGTATTCAAGAACAAAGGTCTTAAAAACACAATAACTAACACAAAATCACCCCAAGCTTTTTTTATTCGAGAGAAGCTTTTAGTTATTCATCGAGTTTAACTAAATTGACTTTTTTAAAACCAAAAACCTTTATATTTTTATGGCATGAAAACCAAGAAAACAAATCCTACTGACATTCTAAATAAATTTGAAAAAGATTTAGAAAGTTACAAAAATGCCAAAATAAAATGTGGGATTATTGGTCGCAGTGGAACAGGGAAATCGTCTTTGATTAACACAATTGCTGGCGAACACATTGCTGAGGTTGGAGAAATCGAAACTACCATGAATGTGAAAGAACCGATTGAAAGCAATGGACTTTGGTTTTACGATTTGCCTGGTTGTTCAACATCTAACTTTCCAAGAGAAGATTACATTAAGGAATTCAAGGTCAATGAATTTGATTGTGTCATTTTAGTCACCGCTGATCGATTCTTTGAAGATGACTTGTATTTGATTCAAGAATTAATTAAGATAAAAATCCCGGTTTTTATTGTCCGCACGAAAATTGACTTTTCTATAGAAAGGGGTATGAAAAGAGGCATTTCTGCCGAAGAGACCTATGCAAAGGTGTACAATAACCTTATTGAAAATCTGAATGGATTAAAAGTTAAAGGCGTCTACCTCACTTCTGCAGACCATCCAAAAGAATACGACTTCAGTAAATTGCTGGAGGATATTTTTTTTTCTCTAAATGACTTTAAAAAGGAACGATTCATTGCCGACATCAACATCACCAGCGAGAACATTCTTAAAGAAAAAAGAATTATTGCAAAAAAAATAGTGGTTAGACATTCCGCATTAGCCGCTGCGAATGGCTTGAATCCAATCATCGGTTTAGACATTAGTTTAGATGTGGCGCTATTGGTTAAAATGTCCAAGGAAGTCCAGACCATTTACGGTTTAAACGAAGAACAGCAAGAGTTCAACATTCAGTTTTTAGATAAGAAAAGTGCAAAATTTATTGCATCAAAAGCCCTACAATACACCTCGAAGTACGGCGGAAAAGAAGCCATTATTCTTCTGCTAAAGAAAGTAAGTTCGTCGGTGATTACCAAAACAGCATCAAAATGGGTTCCCTTTGTTGGTCAAGCCATCGCTGCAGGAATAGGTTTTAAAATGACTTCTTGGATAGGCAGCGACATGATTAATGATGCAGAAAAAATTGCAGTAGAAACTTACGAAGCGATTAAGCAGGCTTAAAACAATAAACAGAATTCTCTTGTAGATAGACCATTAAGCGGTAGCTAAGCTAAACCCGTGAGATTTTGTCCCAAATTTATAATAATGTATTTATGCTGCTTTAGTTTTCAGACCGAAATGAGATAAATCGATATTTCAAAAGAAAATAAGGAAGAATTTCGCTGAGATTCGCAAAGAACCGCTAAGGAATGCAATAAGAGAATTTTAATTGTAACTCGTAAAACTACATTTTCATTATCTTAGTCAAATATAAAAATGTATTTATGCTGTTCTAGTTTTCGGACTAAAACGAGATAAATCAATATTTCAAAAGAAGATCATTTATGCACACAATTGATATACGCACAGTAGATGTTGTACAATACATAAGTCCTTTGCGAGAAGGAGGTTCAATGCCGGGTATTGTAAAAGCCGATGATGGCTTCCTTTACATCATAAAGTTTAGAGGAGCTGGTCAAGGTAAAAAAGCCCTAATTGCTGAATTTCTGGGAGGAGAAATAGCGCGTGCCATTGGACTTAAAATGCCCGAATTGGTGTTTATGAATCTCGGGGATACTTTCTCTAGAATGGAACCTGATGAGGAAGTTCAAGATTTGCTCAAATTTAGTGTTGGTCTTAATTTAGGATTGCACTTTTTGTCTTCCGCAATTACTTACGATCCTCTTGTATCTGAAGCTCCAGCGTTGACATGTTCCAAAATTGTAGTTTTAGACAGCTTGATTTCAAACATTGACCGAACAACGAAGAATCCAAATTTATTGATGTGGCAAAAAGAACTGTGGATTATTGATAACGGAGCAAGTTTTTACTTTCACCACAACTGGAACAATTGGCGTCAACACTTGACACGGACTTTTCCAATGATAAAAAACCATGTTTTATTGGATAAAGCGACTGAGCTAGAACAAGCCGCTGAGGAAATTAAAAACGCATTGAACAAAGATCTTATTAAAGGAATCATTGCAGTAATTCCAGAAGAATGGTTGACAGATGAGCATGATCCTTTAAGTCCAGATGAAAAACGCGCAGCATACCTTGAATACATGATGGCAAAGTTGAGAATGATTGATGAATTGGTAAAAGAAGCTCAAGATGCAAGATAAATTTATATACGAATACGCCATCATCCGTTTTTCACCACTTGTTGAACGCGGAGAGTTTTTTAATATTGGAGCTATCCTCTATTCTAAACCTAAAAAGTACCTTGCAATGCGTTTCCATATCGATCCAAAAAAACTTGAAGCTTTTAACAGCCAACACAGTACTGAAGAACTTGAAGCGTATCTAAAAGCTTGGGAAAAAGTGTGCAAAGGAGGAACAGACAGCAGTGCAATTGGAGAAATGGATATGCCTGACCGGTTTCGTTGGCTTGTCGCAACACGAAGTACAATTATTCACAGTTCAATGACCCATACAGGAATTTGCGATGACCCCGAAAAGGAGTTAGATGCGATATTTGAACAATTTGTATTGTAGGTCGGGGTTTCGTAAAGAACCGTTAATAAGTACAAAAAGAGATTTTAGATAGCGTCAAAATATTTATTTCATGCTTTAAAGCTTACCCTTCGTGAAACTTTATGACTAAATGATTCTTTGCGATTAAAACTTAAAGTAATAATCACTATTTTAGAAGTTCAATTAAAATTTTCACAAATTAATAATTCACCGATATGAGAATATTTTCGTTCCTAACACTTTTACTTTCCTTCGCTTCGCTGCATGCTCAAGAAGGATTAACGTATCAAAAACCTTCGCAAGAGATCTTAGACTTGGTCGATGTTTCCCTAGCACCAAGCGTCCTCATGGATGAAAGTAAAAATTATATGATATTAATTTCAAGAGACATGTATGGGTCTATTGAAGAACTTTCTCAAGAAGAATTGCGTTTGGGAGGATTACGTATCGATCCAAAAACAAACATCGGAAGTCGCGTGAATTACTACAACAATCTTCAGGTGAAAAACCTAAAAGAAAAGAAGGCAGAGGTTCTTCAAGTTAAAAATCTTCCCGATTCTCCAAAGATGACCAATTTTAGATGGTCTCCAAATCAAGAAAAATTAGCCTTCACCCACACGACAGAAAACGGTGTTGAAGTTTGGATAATGGATTTAGCTACTGCTTCTGCAAAAAAGATCACCGAAGACAACATCAATGCAAACATCGGTGATGTCATCAACTGGTTTAATGATGGGAATTCTTTATTGGTTAAGGTCGTTTCTGAAAACAAACAAGCATTAATCGACACCGAAACTGCAGTGCCTACCGGACCAACAATTTCTGTAAACGATGGGAAGAAAGCGCAAAACAGAACATACCAAGATTTATTGAGCAACAAAAACGATGAACATAACTTTGAACAGTTAGCACTGTCTACACTTTACAAAGTAAACCTAGATGGTAGTTCAGAAAAATGGTTAGCAAGTGACTTGTATTCTTCCATTGATTTTTCTCCCGATGGTAATTATGTTATGGTTGAGACCATTGAAAAACCATTCTCTTATTTAGTTCCTTACTACAGGTTCCCTTCAAAAACAACCATTTATACCAAAGACGGAAAACAAGTTCAAACGGTTTTAGAAGTTCCTTTAATCGAAGATTTACCACAAGGATTTATGGCTGTTCGAACAGGGAAAAGAAATTTTTCTTGGAGAAGCGACAAACCTTCTACTTTGATATTCACGAAAGCGCTTGATGGCGGAGATCCAGAAAATGAAGTCCCCTTTAGAGATGAAGTATTCGAAATGGACGCACCTTTTAATGGCAATGAAAGAAGTCTGCTGAAGACCATTAACCGAATGGGCTCTATTCAATGGGCCAACAATTCTATAGCCATTGCCAGTGATTACTGGATCAACACAAGAAACACTAAAACCTATGTTTTCAATCCATCAGATGCTTCGGTTGCACCGAGAATTGTTTCAGACAGAAATTATCAAGATGTCTACAGCAATCCTGGTAGCTTTGTAACTCAACGCAATGAATTTGGAAGAAGTGTGATTGCCTTATCTGGTGAAAACGCCTACTTAATTGGAGCGGGACATTCGGAAGAAGGCCAGTTTCCTTTCTTAGATCAAATTAACTTGAATGATTTAAAAAAGAAAAGAGTTTACCAATCGAAGTACACAGATAAAGTCGAGAATTTGAACGATTTTGACATTCAAAACAATCAACTTTTGGTGAGAATTGAATCACCAACGGAATATCCGAACTATTCATTTAGAGACATCAAGCGCAACAAATTAACTCAAATTACATTCTTTGAAAATCCGTTTAAAAGTATTCAAAATGTGCACAAAGAGGTGATTAATTACAAGCGTGAAGATGGGTTGGATCTATCAGGTACTTTGTATTTACCCATTGGATATGACGTGAAAAGCAAAGAAAAAATGCCTTTGATTATTTGGGCTTATCCAACGGAATACAAAGACAAATCAAGTGCAGGTCAAAACACACAAAATCCAAACAAATTTACATTTCCTTACTACGGTTCTATGATTTATTGGGTAACCAAAGGATATGTAGTCTTAGATAACGCTTCTTTCCCTATTGTTGGAGAAGGTGATGAAGAACCCAACGACACCTATATCGAGCAATTGGTGGCCAACGGTAAAGCAGCCATTGATGCAGTGGATGAGTTAGGTTATATCGACAGAAATAGAGTTGCTGTTGGTGGACACAGTTATGGTGCATTCATGGTGGCCAACCTACTTTCTCACTCTGATTTATTTGCAGCGGGAATTGCACGAAGTGGAGCGTATAACAGAACTTTAACTCCTTTTGGATTCCAAAGTGAACAAAGAAACTATTGGGAAGCTCCTGAAGTTTACAATGAAATGTCTCCTTTTATGAATGCCGATAAAATGAAATATCCATTATTATTGGTGCATGGAGAAGCAGATAATAATTCAGGGACATATCCTATGCAAAGTGAACGTTATTTTAATGCTTTAAAAGGTTTAGGAGCAACAGTGAGGTTGGTTGTTTTACCCAAAGAAAGTCACGGATACAAAGCCAAAGAAAGTATTCTGCATTTATTGTGGGAACAAGATCAATGGTTGGAAAAATATGTAAAGAATAAAGAATAGTTATAAAACCTACTGCGTGATCTGAGAAAACGCAGTAGGTTATTTTAAAAAAACACTACTAAAGAATCTATACTATCAAACAAAGAGCTACTCCTATGAATTGTAAAAACTGTGGTCATGATTTGGAAGGGAATTTCTGTTCCAATTGTGGACAGGAAGCAAGAGTCCGAAAAATAAACTATAAATATATTTTGGAGGAAATCCCAAATAGTTTGTTGCAGATTAATCATGGGTTTCTGTATACTGTAAAAGAACTCTTTTTGCGACCAGGCCATAGCTTAAGGGAGTTTATGCAGGGCAAAAGAAAGAGCCACTACAAACCCCTAGCTTTTCTTCTGATTACCTCTGCCCTATATTCCTTAATAAAGTATTTACTCAATACTCCAGAGGTTCTAGATTTATATTTTGAAGGAGAAAGTGAAAATTTCAAATACTTAGAAAGTATCACTGTTTGGATAAGAGAAAATGAAACTTATTCAACCTTAATATTTTTACCGTTTTTTGCATTGGCTTCTTATTTGGCTTTTTTGAAATTTAAGTATAACTACTTTGAACACTTTGTATTAAACATGTACATTGTAGGCCAAAAACTCCTCATTCAAACTTTCTTTCTTCTTGTCCCTTTTGAAAACAACATCATTGAATACTTATCATTTATTATACCGATTGGATTTAGTTTTTGGACATACACACAATTCTTTAATCATATAAAATTCTTTAAAAAAATGTTCCGCTTTATGTTAATGTATTTACTCATCGGATTGTTTTTTGGGGTTACAATGTTTGTATTATTGCTTCCATTGTTGTTTTAGATTTATATTGATGAACAAAGTAGTATCTTGATTAGAAAAGCTCAAAAGAGGAAGGTTAAGCATATTGGTCAACTTTACGGTCCTTAGAAATAGAAAAAATGGTTATTTCAGAGCAATCACAGTTAATTAGTGTAAATTTAAATTTGAATTCAATTAAACATCATGAAAGCCAAGCTACTTTTTACGATTATCCTCACTTTTTTAAGCGTTTCACTTTCAAAGGCTCAATCTTGGGTACAGAATGATGCTGTGTGGCACTATGATTACTACATGACAGGTTACGGTTTTTACAAAGTGAGTTTAGGAAACGACACCATAATAGCAGGTAGAACATGTCAACGATACATCACAGAGAAGCATCAATTTTTCCCCCAGCCAGGAAATGTTTTTGTTGCAGGTCCTGTTGTTGATTATCCTCAACGTTTCACCAGTGTTTCAGGAGATACCGTTTTTCATTATGAGAACGACACCTTTTACACCTTGTTTAATTTTGGAGCAAGCGTTGGCGATCAATGGGTTATTAATGACAACTACTCTCATTTCAATTGTGATTCTGTTTCTAAAGTAAAAGTCATTGAAACTGATGTGCTCACAATTAATGGAACCAGCAGACGTGCAATACGATTGACCACGATTGAAGGATCACCTAAAGGAATTGAAGGTTGGGTTGTCGAAAATATTGGTCCAATTGACGCTCAATATTTATTCCCTACGGACAGGGCTTGTTATGATTCTACTATGATTGTTGATTTTGAAACACATAACTTTAAATGTTTTCAAGATACCTACACCAACTTGTATAATCCTAGCGGAGTGGACTGCGAATATTTAAAAAACCATGCAGGAATTCAAGAGCAAACAAGTTCAATCTTCAAACATTATCCCAATCCTGTCAATGGTGTATTAAAAATTGAATTTAAATCTAATGGGAATCATGAAGTTAAAATTACTGATTTAAAAGGAAAAACTGTAATCCAAGAATATTCTACAAATGAAAAAGCAGAAATTGATCTTTCAAGAATGTTAAAAGGAGTGTATTTCATACATGTCATTAATGAACAACAAGAATACAGCTACAAAAGGATTGTTAAACTATAGAAGAAATTTAAAAGTGAATTCATTTAGTTTTTGTATACTTGGGTTCGTTCAAATTGTGTTAAATTCATTCTAAAAACGAGGGATTCCTTTCAAGATTTAACACCTCAAAAATTTATTCAGATCATATTTTTAAGGATTTCAGGATAAAAGAATATATTTAACCTTCAAACACACAACTATGGACAAAATCAACAAAGGGAATGCAATAAGTAATTGGATAAAAAAGAAAGTATTAGAACACGAACCTTTGCTTATACTCTTAATTCTCGTCTCAGTTTTCATACACTATTTGAATGTTCAATATAGTATTCCAATTACAATCATAGTTCTTTCCACAGCAGCAACTATTTATTACATCGCTGCATTTGCAAAACATGAAGAAGAAGACCTCAACATGTTTGATTTGTTTCTTTACAAACTGTGTGGGATAAGCTGTAGTGTATCATTACTTGGAATACTGTTTTCTATTTTGGAATGGCCTGGAGATAAACCTATGAATACTGTAGGTACTTTATCTTTAGCAATTTGTTTAATTTACATGCTGTTGGAAAAAAGAAAGCGACCCAATTTAAAGATTTTCAACAAAAGCTTTATTTTAAGAGTGGCTGTACTATTAGCCATTTCGGCTTATTTCATGATCAAAAAACTGGGATACATTGCTTAATCCCTTTCTACATTTCAGCTTTAAAGGAATGATGATATTATTATTCATGAACATTAAAACCTTATATTCACCTAAATAATACAAAAACAACATGACAAAAACACTACTTTTACTTGGTTTAGGATTTCTTTTCATCTGCAATGGTTTTGCTCAAGAAACCCGAAACGACACCATGCAAAACATGTTTAATGAAGGTCAATTTGAAGCACTAAATGAATACACTGAATACTACTTAGTAAATGAACCAGAGGACATTAACCTATTGTATTATTCAGCAATAAGTGCTGAGCAACTTGGTGATTTGCAACACTCTTACCTTCAGCTTTCGAAAGCTATAGAATTGTATCCTGACACATCTTATCTCTATAACGTCAGAGGATCTTTACTCCTGAGTGTTAACGAATTTGATGCCGCATTAGCAGATTACAAAAATCAATTTCGTTTAGCGGAAAGTGATCAAGAATTTGTAGCTGCACGACTAAATATCGCAGCTGCTCAGATGTCCACCAGAAAATTTGATAGCGCCAAAGTTCACTTAGAAAAAGCCCTTGAAATCGATTCAAACAATGTTGGTTTACTGATCAATATTGCTAGTGTTTACAGTGAAATGGGAATGAATGACATAGCTATTAAGCACCTTGAAAAAGCCATTGAATTAGACCCTGAGTTTATAGCATCGACAGCAAATCTTGGCTTTTTACATCTTGAAATTGAAGAATACGAAAAGGCTTTGTATTATTTCAACAAAGTGCTAGAAATGGAGCCAGATGACCCATATACACTTAACAACCGAGGCTATGCTAAATTCAAATTAGGCGATTTACTGGCTGCTTTAGACGACATCAACTTATCTATTGAGCTTTATCCAGTTAATCCATACGCCTATAGAAATCGAGCATTGATTTATTTAGCGCTCAAAAAAGAAAGACTTGCTTGCGCTGACCTTCATTTAGCCCTCAATAACAACTTTACTGTTCGATATGGAAACGAAGTAAATGAATTAATTGAGAAGCATTGTAAGTAGGTAGTTTACACACTTTTATTTATCATTAAATATGTGTTTCTCACAAAAGCATAAAGTAACTTCTTGTCTACGGGCTCAGTTAAACTTGCCTTTACAATCTTGACCTTCTCATACTAAACGGGTATTCTCTTCAATTATCACTACTTTTGCAACTCCAAAATGAATGACATGAAAATCCCCACAATAGCCATTAAACTCAATAAAGCTGGAGAAAGAGCAGTTAAACAAGGTCACCCTTGGATATTTGAAAGCAGTATTGAAAAAGCTCCTGATGGGAAAAGACCTGCGGGTAGTTTGTGTGTTATTTTTGATCAACGTTACAATAAACCGATTGCTTTTGGATTGTGGGACCCTGAAGAAATCATCCGCATAAAGGTGATTTATCAAGGAAGCCGTTTGCAATTGAATACAGAGTTTTGGAAATCGCAATTAAAAGAAGCTTTTTCAAAAAGACAAAACCTCATCCATAAAGGAATAACAGGTTATAGAGGAATTCATGGGGAAAATGATCATTTCCCAGGGTTAATTTTAGATGTTTATGCTAAAGTTGGAGTGCTGAAAATCTATTCTAATATCTGGAAACCATATCTGGAAACATTGATGGAGGAAATTCAAAGTCTTTACGGACTAGCAACCATTGTGATTCGTTTCAGTAGAAAAATTCAACAAAACAACAGCTTTCCTTATCAAGAAGGTGATGTAATTGGTCAAGCACTCGAAAGTGAAAAAGTAGAATTCGAAGAATATGGAGTAAAATATTACGCTTACACACAATCTGGACATAAGACAGGCTTCTTTTTAGATCAACGTCCGAACCGATTGTGGGTACAAGAAAATGCCAAAGGGAAAAAGGTGTTGGACGTTTTTAGTTATGTCGGTGGATTTGGAATCCACGCGCTAAAAGGTGGCGCAACATCCTTAACTTCAGTAGACATTAGTCAACAAGCAATGGATGTAGCAAAAGAAAACATTGTTTTAAACAAGATCGATGAATCGAAATGGACACCCATTGCAGCAGATGCGTTTTTAGCGCTTGAAGAACTCATAGACCAAAAAGAAAAATTTGACATAGTAATTATTGATCCTCCTTCGTTTGCCAAACAAGCCAGTGAAGTCAATAGCGCTTCAAATCAATACGAACGACTTGCACGACTTGGAAGAGAGTTGGTGACTAATAACGGGACTTTAATTCTAGGTTCATGTTCCAGTCGTATTTCTCTTCAAGCTTTCGAAGAGATTCATCAAGATGCAGGAATTACACCCATGAATGACTGGAAATACCTGCACTATACCCTACATGATGACGACCATCCAATCGGCTTTCCCGAGAGTAATTATTTGAAGACGGTGTTTTATAGGAAGGATTAATACATTTCAACAATCACAAAAAATCCACTCCCTACTTCAGTAGAAAGTGGATTTTTTAATTAATAGCTATTCCAAATAATTAGTTACGCTATGGTTAAAAGCCCTTCGTAATTAGCTGCGCTGAGGGCTAAAGCCGTTCGTAATTATTTAACTTCAATCGCGTTTTTAACTTTTTGTTTTGTCAAGGCGATATCCAACACCTCCCTCATGTTACTCACATAGTGGAAAGTCAAACCTGTTAAATAATCTTCTTGAATCTCATCAATATCTTGCTTGTTTTTCTCACACAAGATAATTTCCTTAATGTTGGCACGTTTTGCAGCCAGAATTTTCTCTTTGATTCCTCCTACCGGTAAAACATCTCCACGCAGGGTAATTTCACCTGTCATAGCAATATTTTTCTTTACTTTTCTTTGTGTGAACAAAGAAGCCAAAGAAGTCAACATAGTAATTCCTGCAGAAGGTCCGTCTTTTGGTGTTGCTCCTTCTGGAACGTGCATGTGCACATCATAGTTATTAAAGACATCTGCCTCTAAACCAACCCAATCATGATGTGATTTAAGGAATTGTAAGGCAATCGTTGCAGACTCTTTCATTACGTCTCCAAGATTTCCTGTTAGCGTCAATTTCCCTTTTCCTTTCGACAATGAAGATTCAATAAATAATATGTCTCCCCCCATTGCTGTCCATGCTAATCCTGTAACTACACCAGCAACATCGTTATTTATATATTTTGTTTTTGGTCGGCCTGGTCCCATGATATCAACTAAATCACTAGCTGAAATGGTTTTCTTAAACTCTTCCTCCATTGCAATCTGACGTGCACGGTTTCTAACCAATTTAGCTACTGCTTTATCTAAGCCACGAACACCGGATTCATGAGTATATTCTTCAATCAGTTTTTCTAAAGTTGCTTTCCCTACAGAAATATCTGATTTTTTAATTCCGTGTTCTTTAATTTGATTTGGGAGCAAGTGTCTTTTTGCAATTTCAATTTTCTCTTCAACCGTGTATCCAGATACCTCGATCAATTCCATACGGTCTCTTAGTGGACCTTGGATGGTTGATAAATCATTTGCTGTTGCAATGAACAATACTTTTGATAAATCGTATTCTGCTTCAACGTAGTTATCGTAAAACTCATCATTTTGCTCTGGGTCTAAAACCTCTAACATTGCACTTGATGGATCGCCATGGTTCGAACGTGAAATCTTATCAATTTCATCCAGTACAAATACCGGATTTGATGTTCCTGCTTTCTTAATGTTTTGAATCACACGTCCTGGCATTGCACCAATATATGTTTTTCTATGCCCACGAATTTCACTTTCATCGTGAATTCCACCCAATGACATTCTAACATATTTTCTACCCAATGCTTCAGCTATAGATTTACCTAAAGATGTTTTACCAACTCCTGGAGGTCCATAGAAGCAAAGGATTGGAGATTTCATATCTTTTTTCAACTTCAATACAGCCAAGTACTCGAGAATACGTTTCTTTACCTTTTCTAATCCATAATGATCCCGTTCTAATACTTTTTCGGCACGTTTCAAGTCTAAATTATCTATTGTGTATTCATCCCATGGCAAGTCTAAAAGTAGCTCTAGATAATTTAACTGAACGGTATACTCTGCACCTTGCGGATTTGAACGTTGTAAACGATTCAATTCCTTTTGGAACATTTCATCCACCTTTTTCGACCATTTTTTCTTTTTAGCACGTTCGCGCATTCTTTCCACATCTTGTTCTTGTGGATTTCCACCTAGCTCTTCTTGAATGGTCTTAATTTGTTGATTCAAAAAGTACTCTCTTTGTTGCTTATCCAAATCTATCTTTACACGGGTTTGAATTTCATTGCGCATTTCCAACTGCTGTGCTTCGATAGTTAAATGTTGAAGTACCGCCATCGCACGCTTCTTCAAATCCATTTCATTCAGCATCTTTTGCTTTGTGGCAACGTCAGCATTCATATTAGAAGAAATGAAATTGATTAGAAAGGTTGGACTATCAATATTCTTAATTGCAAATTGCGCTTCCGAAGGAATGTTTGGAGAGTCTTTAATAATTTTCAAAGACAATTCCTTCATTGATTGAATAATCGCTGTAAATTCCTTATTTTTCTTTGGCGCTTTTGCTTCTTCACAAAGTTCAATTTTCCCTCTTAGGAAAGGAATCTCTTGGGTTACCTCCTTCAGTTCAAACCTTCTTTTCCCCTGAATAATAACGGTCGACGTTCCATCGGGCATTTTAAGCATTCGCAGAATTGTGGCTACTGTCCCTATTTTATGTAAGTCCTCACCTTTAGGATTCTCTACATCTGGATTCTTTTGTGATATCACACCAACTACTTTATCGCTTTGATTGGCAAACTGAATCAATTCAATAGATTTGTCTCTGCCTACTGTAATTGGAATTACAACGCCTGGAAATAAAACATTATTTCTTAAAGGTAAGATGGGAATATCAGAAGGAAACTTTGCATTGTGCATGTCATCTTCTTCTTCTTGGGTAATCAATGGAATAAACTCTGCATCTGAATCGTCAGGTCTTCCCATTCCGAATAAATTTTTATCAAAAATGTCAGTCATATCTTTATACGCTCTTGCGTCAATCTGTCAGTTAATATTCATTCTTAAGTAAAGAAATTTGAAAAACCTCTCTACTTTAATCTGTGCTCGTAAGGGTTCAATACCTATGCCATTTTAAAACACTGACAACTTTGACAGTATTTCACTATATTGAGTGTGCGCAGGAAAAAAAGCGTTTTGAATTTAGTTCTTTTCTTCTGGAAATAAAAATTGCAATATTCTCAAATCTCCATCTGTAATTTGTTTACCTCTTCGCACCATCATTTGATTGGCAGCATCCACTGCTCTATCTAAGTTATAAACTGGTGACTTTTGTTCCCCACCCCAAGAAAAATTCGGAACGTATTTGGGTGGAAATCCAGAAGTAAAAATATTAGCACAGACTCCAACAACTGTTGCGGTGTTGAGCATGGTATTGATACTTGTTTTAGAGTGGTCTCCCATTGTAACCCCCATAAACATCAATGCTGTTTGCTCCATTGATTCAGTTAAATAACTGTAGGTTTTTACATTTCCGTAGTTATTTTTAAGGTTAGAACAATTGGTGTCGGCTCCAAGGTTACACCATTCCCCGATCAAGGAGTTACCTAAAAATCCATCATGTCCTTTATTGGAATAGGCTTGGAAAATAACGTTATTCACCTCTCCACCAACTTTAGAATGTGGTCCGAGAGAAGTTGCACCATATACCTTTGTTGATAATTTTAAGGCACTGCCTTCAGCCATGGCTAATCCACCACGCACAACACTACCTTCCATTATTTCAGCATTCTTACCAACATATATCGGTCCTGATTTCACGTTTAATATTGCGCATTCAACAGTTGCTCCTTCTTCGATAAAAAGCTGATTTGCATCACCAATCAATGTATTTGTTTTGGAAAGTGAAGCGCTTTTTCGTCCTTTTACATAGGCTGCAAAATCTGTTGCTAAAATGGAATCGTTTTTTTGGTATAAATCCCAACGATGTTCTAAAACTAAGAATTCTTCAAGTTGATGAGAATTGCTTTCCTTTGGAGAAAATGTTGCTCCACGCTGGGCAACAAACACGCCATTGACATACAAAGATTCATCTACTTGCAATTCCTGAACAAGCTTTACAAGTTCTACGTTTGGAATCACAGTAGCATTCACCCACACATTATCATCTGTTTGATGCATTGGGAATTTATCTACCAAATATTCCTCTGTTTGAAAGGAAACCGTAGCTTCTGGAAGATAAAAACGCCAGCGTTCATCATTGGTCCACATTCCTGATCGAAGATTTCCAACAGGCCGGGTCAATGTCAATGGTGCAAAAATCAAATGATTTGATAAATCGTGTAGGATGATGTTCATGGTCTTCTTTTTACATTCTATTAGGTACGTGAATTCCTAAAAGTCGCATTGCTGTATGAATTACTTTTCCAGTATTTTGACTGATTAATATTCTTGCGTTTTTCAGTGCAATATTTTCTTCTTTCATCACACTAAATGCTTGATAAAAAGAATTGTAATTTTTCACCAATTCAAAGGTATAATTAGCAATTAATGCAGGACTAAAATTTGTTCCCGCCTCCTTTATTACCAATGGGAATTCATTCAATTGTTTAATCAAATCTTTTTCAGCTTGGTCTATGGCCATTTCGGTTTCTGGATTCACCAACTCAACCTTAGTCATCAAAGAGTTGATACGCGCATAGGCATATTGAATAAAAGGTCCAGTATTTCCATTCAACTCAATAGACTCATCGGGATTAAACTTCATTCTTTTTTGTGGATCAACTTTAAGCAGATAGTATTTTAATCCGCCCATTCCGATGGTTTCGTAAAGGTTTTCACGTTCTATTTCACTCATCCCCTCAATGTGTCCACGTTCTTGCGTACTGTCCTTGGCCATTTGGACTACCTCTTCCATCAAATCATCAGCGTCGACTACTCTACCTTCACGAGATTTCATTTTACCATCCGGTAAATCCACCATTCCATAAGATAAATGGTAACAGTTTTTGGCCCAATCGTAGCCCAGTTTTTTCAAAATCAAAAACAACACTTGAAAGTGATAATCTTGCTCGTTACCTACGGTATAGATCACACCGTTTAGATTTGGGAAGTCTTTAAAACGCTGAATCGCCGTTCCTATATCCTGTGTCATGTAAACAGCTGTTCCGTCTGCACGTAAAACTAACTTTTCGTCTAATCCTTCGTCGGTTAAATCTACCCAAACAGAGCCATCCTCTTTTTTATAAAAAACACCTTTTTCTAGTCCATCTTTTACAAGGTCACGACCGGTTAAATAAGTTTTCGATTCGTAATAGATTTTATCAAAATCAACTTCCATTCGCTCATAGGTTTTGTCAAAACCTTTATACACCCAGTTATTCATTGTTTCCCAAAGGGAATATGCTTCTGGTTCGTTGGCTTCCCATTTCACCAACATTTCTTTTGCGTCTTGGGTTAATTGCGCAAACGGAACTGCAAAAGCGGCAATTTTTCGATAAATTGAAGTTTTCTTTTTGTCGTCCTCTGCATTAGAATAAGCTGTAAATAACCCTGGAAGTTTTTCTTTTGCCTCTTCTGAAATAATACTCTCTGCATAGTTACTTTCTTTCCAAGAAGTTGCCAATTCAAATCCTTGTTTTGTAACTTGCTGATCAAATTCAATATAGTATTTCCCTACAAAATGGTCTCCTTTCATTCCTGTAGAATCAGGTGTTTCTCTGTTACCATTTGCATCTTTGCTTGCAAACTGTTCCCAAGCCACCATACTTTTACAGATATGAATCCCACGATCGTTGATGATCTGTGTCTTCACCACTTCATGTCCATTCGCTTTTAATATTTCGGAAACACTATATCCCAAAAAGATATTTCTCATGTGTCCTAAATGCAATGGTTTGTTCGTATTTGGAGAAGAATATTCGACCATATACATTTGGCCTGACAACTCAGATGAACAACCAAACATTTCGTCTTTTGACATTTCAAGAAGAATGTTTTGCCAATACTTATTGGTTAAGGTGATGTTTAAAAATCCACTTACAATATTGTAACTTTCAACCTCTTCAAGTTTTTCTTTTAAAAAACGTCCTATGTCTTCACCTACAATAGCAGGGGAAGACTTTAATACTTTTACAAAAGGAAAAACAACCAAAGTCATGTCTCCATTTACATCTTTTCTTGTCTTTTGAAATTGAATCAATTTCTCGTCAATTTTCACTCCAAAAACCGACAGACTATTTTCAAGCAATAATGCTTTAATTTTGTTTTCCATTTTCAATTTTATCTATGCTTTCTTTTCAGCAACTTCAACTACTTCTTTCATCAAATAATAAGCTACTTCGGCCATGTGATTTGTTTTCTCATCCAAGCATGGATTGACTTCAACAAACTCGATACATTTCACCTTTGGGTGTCCAGCATAATACCTCAGTAGTTCACTTGCCTCTTTTGGTGTAAGTCCGTGTGGAACTGGAGTTCCTGTTCCGTGAGAAACAATATCTGGATCCATTGAATCAACATCAAAAGAAACATAAATCTCATCACAGTCTGCGTATTTTTCTTCTAGTCGTTCAATGATCTTTTGAACACCAACTTCACGCAATTCGTCAACAGAAATATTTTTAATCCCTTTGCGCTCCATCAATTCCACCTCTGGAGTCTCTAAGTCTCTCAACCCAATAAACCCAAGATCTTTGGCATCAATTTTTGGTGCAATTCCGCCTGTGTTTTTCATTTCATTCCAGAACTTAACAGTATCGGCATGCGGGTCATTTTGTTTTGACTCTAAATTATCTTCGTTTAAGGCAGTAGCCAAAGGCATTCCATGCATATTCCCAGAAGGCGTAGTATACGGAGTGTGTAGATCTCCATGCGCATCAATCCAAAGTACTCCTAATCTATTTTGTGGATTAGCTACTTTCAACCCAGCAATTGTCCCTCCAGCTGAACCATGGTCTCCAGCAACAACAACGATAAAATCATTTTTATTTCGTTCTCTACTCACGAGGTCAGCCACGTTTTTATATACAGTTGCTAATCCATCCGCTCTTTTCCCATATTTATAAGGAGAAGGCCGGTCTAGTAAATGGTTCATTGTTTGAACATAATGAATAGGATACTTAGAAAACAAAAAATTTCCTGAGTTATCATCCGCAACACGCATTGCTCCAGGTCCAAGACTTGCTCCACGTGTTCCAGCTGAAATTTCCGAATCATTAATAATATATGCTATAGATTTTGACATTACTGTAATTTTTACTGCGTTTCAATTGATGCAAAGGTAAAAAAATCATACATAATAAGCCTACATTTCTCCTGCAGGAAAAGAAGAACTCTGAAAAGAAATAGAATTCAGCCGAATTTTGTTTTAATTTCGCAATTATAAATAAACAATGTAGACGAATGAAAAGAGGAATATTATTTTTTGGTATAACGTTAATACTTTTAAGTTGTTCTCTTCAGCAAACTGTTTCTGAACATTTTGAAGGGAAGCTTATTTATTCAATTGAATCTCCTGGAAATATTCCTGATGAAAAGGACAGTATTAATTATCAAGTGGTTTACGCCAAAGACTCTATGTTGAGAATTGATAGTTACACTCCTATTGGAAAACAAATCTACATTAAACATATTCCCAAAAACAGGGCTTACATCCTCATGGATTTAGGCATGCAAAAAGTAGCCATTCAAACCATTCCAGACACCTTAGAAGATAGCAATCGCTATATTTTCGAGAAGAAATCGGGAAAGAAAAACTTTGCAGGGATCAAAGCGAAAAACATAAAAGTTACAGACACGCATATCGACACTACTATAATAATGAATTATGCGCCTGAAATCTCCTCGAAGTATTCAACTGCTCTAAAAGGCATTCCAGGACTTCCCGTCAAGTACTCAATTTATTCAAACGACATGTGGATCAGTTATCGATTAATTACTTTTGAAGAACGCCCATTAAACATTGATTTGTTCGGCATTCCATCCGACCATAAGATCATCACACTAGATGAATTCATTGAACTTCTGCAAGAACAATAGTTAAAAAAGATGTACTTATAAGGGGGGATAGACCATAAGACATACTAAGTTCATCTACTAACAACCTAATGTGAATAGCCTTCTAAAATTGGTTCAGAACTAACGATTTCATTCCTTATATTCGTAAAATAAATGTTCAGCAACTAGAATGGCCAGAGGAAACGTATTAAAACAAAAAGACAAACAGAAAAAGAATAAGAAGGAGGCAAGTAAAAAGTCCTCAAAAAAAACTTCTTTCTCTTCATTATACTCCAAAATTGACCGCCGTAAAGCAAAGTCAATCAGTGGTGCTATACTCCTGCTACTTTCTGTATACTTATTTATTGCATTTACTTCTTACCTTTTTAGTTGGAAAGCAGACCAAGACTTAATTGTTTCAACAAGTTTCTTCGAATTTATTTTTGGAGAATCTGATGTCGAAGTCAAAAACTGGCTGGGTAAATTTGGCGCTTGGACAGCACACTTGTTTATGTACAGATGGTTTGGTATTGCCTCTTTCGCCTTTAGTTTTTTAATGCTAGTGACTGGAGTTCGATTGCTCCTCAACATCAAACTTGTTCCATTGCGAAAAACCTACTTAGTTACTTTTATTGGTGTTATTTGGTTTTCGATCTTTTTGGGATTAATGTCATCTCAAATTAACTATTTAGGTGGAACCTTTGGGTACGCTACCAATCAATGGTTAAGTTCCGTATTGGGAATGTTTGGTGCTGTTTTGTTAGTTCTTGTACTCCTATTTGTTGCGATAGTTGCCTTGTTCAATCCTGATTTTAAAGCTTTAGCTCAGCAGTACCTACCAAACAAAATAAAGAAATCTTCTGCTGAAGATGAAGGTGGAAACGCTTTCGCCACTGTGAACCAAGAAGAGGAACTAGAAGAGGGTGAGCAGATTGATGAAGAGGAAGATAGTGAAGAAGAGGAGGACTTTGAAGTTATCTTCAAGGATGATCATGAAAAAACTGATGAAGAACCAGATACTCTTCTGGAGGAAGAACAAGAAGCTGAATCAGATGATGATTTTGAGGTCGTTACCAAAAAAGAAACTGCTGAAGTAGAACTTGTAAAACCCGAAGAAACAACAAACGATGATAGTGGAGAGTTCTCTGTTGAAGTTGCAAAACAAGAAAAAGAATTAACTGCATCAGATTTGAACAAAAAACTTGAAGATTTTGGTCCTTACGATCCAAAGCTTGACTTATCTAGCTACACCCTTCCTCCTATTGATTTATTGAGAAAATTTGAAAGCAATAAAGGTGGGGTTTCGAAAGAGGAACTAGAGCAAAACAAAGACAATATTGTTACTACTCTAGCGCATTATAAAATTGATATTTCAAAAATCAAAGCCACTATAGGTCCAACAGTAACGCTTTATGAAATTGTACCTGCACCAGGAGTTAGAATTTCAAAAATTAAAAACTTAGAGGATGATATCGCCTTAAGTTTAGCCGCATTGGGGATTCGTATAATTGCACCTATTCCGGGAAAAGGAACGATTGGAATTGAAGTTCCTAACAGTTCCCCTGAAATTGTAAGCATGCGATCATTGATAGCCTCAGAGAAATTTCAGAACTCCAACTTTGAACTCCCAGTTGTGCTAGGGAAAACCATCACCAACGAAACCTTTGCTTTTGACTTGGTTAAAATGCCCCATTTATTAGTTGCTGGAGCTACTGGTCAAGGTAAATCCGTTGGGTTAAATGCTATTCTGGTTTCTTTATTATACAAGAAACATCCTTCTCAAGTTAAATTTGTTTTGATTGACCCAAAGAAGGTTGAGCTGACTTTATTCAATAAAATAGAACGTCATTTTTTGGCTAAACTTCCAGATGAAGAAGAAGCTATTATTACAGATACCTCTAAGGTTGTAAACACCTTAAATTCATTGTGTATCGAAATGGATGAGCGTTACGACCTATTGAAAGATGCTCAAACGCGTAACATTAAAGAATACAATGATAAATTTGTTGCTCGGAAATTAAATCCAGAAAAAGGTCACCGCTACATGCCATACATAGTCGTGTTAATTGATGAATTTGCCGATTTAATTATGACCGCAGGAAAAGAAGTAGAACACCCCATTGCTCGTCTTGCTCAGCTTGCCCGTGCTATTGGAATTCATTTAATTGTAGCTACTCAACGCCCTTCTGTTAATGTGATTACCGGTATGATTAAAGCCAACTTCCCAGCACGAATAGCGTTTAGAGTACTTTCTAAAATTGACTCGCGTACCATCTTAGATTCATCAGGAGCAGACCAATTGATCGGTAAAGGGGATATGTTAATTTCAACAGGTAATGATGTGATCCGTTTACAATGTGGTTTTGTAGACACCCCCGAGGTGGAAGCCATCTGTGACTTTATTGGAAATCAAAGGGGTTACCCTGAAGCACTTGCGCTCCCAGAATACATAGGTGAAGGAAGTGAAGGAGGTGGCGTAGATGTAGATGACGATTTAGACGATAAGTTTGTAGAGGCCGCTCATGTCATCGTTCTACATCAACAAGGTTCAGCTAGTTTACTTCAACGAAAGTTAAAACTCGGTTATAATCGTGCAGGACGAATTGTAGACCAATTAGAAGCACATGGAATAATAGGTCCATTCCAAGGAAGTAAAGCACGTGATGTACTCATCCCTACAGAGGAAGCCCTAAACGAACATCTAGAAATCAAAGGATTAAAATAAATTCAATTTTGTCACCCACAAATTTACTGTATATTTGTAGGTGATTTAATATATTTACCGCTGAACTTGGCACAGTTTGTGCAAATCACAATGCAAAAATTATAGAAAATGAAATACTTATTAATTGGAATGCTTTTTATCTCTAGTGCTTTATTCGCTCAGTCAGATCAAAAGTCTGAGAATATTTTAGATAAGATGTCCTCAGAAATTAAAAGCTTAAAGTCTTTTTATATCGAATTCACGATGAATGTTAAAAATCCAGCAACTGGAGAAAACTCAAACCAAAAAGGTTTAGGCTATGTTAAAGGAGATAAGTATTATGCTTCTCTCGGACAAAATACTTTAGTTTCTAATGCCATCAAAAACTGGACAATTGTTAAGGAAGAAAAAGTAACTTACCAAAGTGATGTTGACTTAGATGATGACGAATCAATGAATCCAAAAAAGCTAATGACTATTTGGGAAAATGGATTCAAAAGTAAATACACAAAAACAACGAAGGTAAACAACAAAGAAGTGCACCAAATTGACTTATTTCCAACCAATCCAGGAGAGGTTAATTATCACACCATCACTTTATACGTTGGTACCAACAACAACGAGTTACACCAAGCAATTATGAAGACAAAGGATGGAAGCACGATGACTTACACCATTAATGTATTCGAAAAAAATAAAACTGTAGCAGACAGTAAGTTTGTTTACAATCCACAAAACTATCCTGGATACCAATTGATTAGAGATTAAGAAAATAATTGATATCAATTCTAAAAACATCTTTCTAACCGAAAGATGTTTTTTTTGTTAATTTTAACGCATTGAAAAATATTTAACACCATGAGTACAGTTGGTAAAGTTACTGAAGAAATAATCAATCGCTCTCCCTTTCTAAGAGAAGCGATGACAGAGAATTTAATAAATGTATCTGCGTTATCTCGTAAAATACAACCAGAAATTGAAGATACTTTAGGCAAGAAAGTCAAAGAAGGCGCAATTGTAATGGCCATCAAAAGAATGTCTCCTGGATACTACGACGAGGTCGATGCAAAAATCAAGGATTTTATTGCTACACTCGGTGATTTTTTGGTGAGAAGTGATTTGGAAGATTTCACTTATAAAAACTCAGATACCCTTGCGTTAAAACAGTCCGAAATCATGAAGTTTTTGGTCGATCAACGTGATTACTTCTATACTTTTTGTCATGGTGTTGGTGAATCTACAATTATTACCAGTAATTCTATTTCTGAAAATCTATTGGAAATTTTCAAAGATGAAAAGTTAAAGTCAAGCACTAAAAACCTAGCATCAATCACCATTAAACTTCCAACAAGTAACACTGCTATTAGCGGAATTTATTATTACATACTCAAACATTTGGCTTGGGAAGGGATTAACATTGTAGAAGTTGTTTCTACAGCCAATGAGTTTACTGTAGTGGTAAACGACAACGATATTGACTCTGCATTTTCTGTATTGATGCAATTAAAAAAATCATCCAAAAAGAAATAGTTCACATCTTTTTTGATGTCAACAAAAAAGCACTGATGAATTCAGTGCTTTTTTTATTTAATAGATATTGAATCCCTCTAATTTTTCACTATTCTTCTTCTTATTGTACCTTCAGAAGTATGGATAGCAACGATGTAAACTCCAGGGTTTAATTCACTTATATCGATGTCTAAGTCTCTCGCTTTTTCACCTCCTTGAACAGCCATAACCACTTGACCAAATGAATTGAATAATTTTGCTTCTTGAATAACTGCTGTTCCTGTTGAAATATGAAACACATCTTCAACGGGATTCGGATATACTCCAACATTCAACTTCTCTTTCGTCAAAGCCAAAGGATCTTGTTCTCTCACATAAACGCTATCTAGGTGTAATTTAAAACCATCGAATGTTGTATTCACAAACGCGATATAAATATTTAGATTCACATATTCATCAAGCAATTCCGCATGACTCGACCAATAAGGTGTTTCATTGCTCACTACAACTAAAGTATCTGTAAAATCGGCAACAGTATTTCCAGTTGTAGAAATCATTACTTTATACGAATCTGGAAAAGAAGGATCATAAGACATGCTGTTCCAAGAAATGTAATTGGATTCTGCTCCTAATGTAATCTGCGGTGTAATCAACCAACGGTCAGCTCTATCAACAGGACTAAAAAAGGAAGTACTCGAAGCGGTACCGTTTCCTGCATTAATAGGATCTTCTTTATAAATCCATGCTTCAGTGTATTCCTGCACTTGTTCATCAACGGTATTTCCGTCATTATCAATAACAGTCCATGTTGCAGGCAGAGTACTTGCATCAAAGTTCTCTTCTAAAAGCGTGATTTGACCAAATAACGTTGTGCTTGCAATAAGTGCCAATCCTGTGAATATTTTCTTCATTTACCCTCTTCATTTTATTGAAGTAACATACTTCAATTATAGATAAGCAAATGTAACAAATTCAAAAGACAAAAATTGCATACAATAGAAGATATCAGAAAAGTAGTTGTAGAACAAATGTTAATTTTGAATTATAACAAGTTGACTAAAAAAAATAGGGCAACAGTAGATGCTCCTACTGTGCCCCAAAATCCGATCGATTGCCATTGCCAAGAAGAGTTTTTCTTGACTTTCTTGACAAGGGCATCGAAGTTTTGATTTTTTTTAATTTCATCGGAGGATACTTTCCAGCGATTATAAATTAATTTTGGTTTCATAGGCTTATTTTTTTATTGAATAACTTTTTAAGCTTCTCCAAAGCTCTAAAAGTCTTCACTTTAGCATTGTTTTCTTTTATATTTAGAATTTCTCCTACCTCTTTATAAGGTCGGTCTTCAAAATAGCGCAATTCAATCAACTGTAAATCAAGACCATTCAATTGACTTAGGGCATTAAACAAGCGCTTCTTATTCATTGCATTTGTTTCTTCTTCAAAAACCTCCATAAATGTTGCTACTTGTGTATTGTCAATATTTATCGTACGTTTTGCTCTACTGTCTCTATAGGCTTGATTCAATTCGCTTTTCGCAATACGGTACAACCACGAAGCCAAAGGAACGCCTCTGTATTCATATTTGTAAATGTTTTTCATTGCTTTAAAAAACACTTGTGAAGTTACATCATAAGCTGTTTGTTTATCGTCCATACGCTGATACACGTAACGAAAGATTTGCTCATGGTACTTTTCATATAAAGGAGCGAAGTTTTTCGGATCCTCTTTTGCGCTTAAAATCCATTCCATTTCTTGACTTAACATTTGGTCAGAATGGTGATAAATAGGGTTTATCGTTCTCATAGTTCATTGGGTTTTTATGGGGTTCATTTTTGCTGCTTGCAGACAGCCTAAACACTTCTTCAATAGAAAGGGTATTATATCTATTGCATTAGCGTTTCACATATATTAACGAAATATAGGATAAATTATTGTACCCAAAAACAAATGTTGAAAAACATTGGAGTAAAAAATAAGGTCTAAAAAAGAAAGACTCCTTTATAATAAAGGAGTCTCTGGTAATTTTAATAATTTATAAATCGCTATACTTTTTTTTAGATCACGATGAATTAAGGTCTATCATCAACTAATCTTTACTGTTTAGTTACAAGCATAGGATGATGGATCACCTGCTATATCACTACAAAAATCTAATGCAACAGTATAAGGACCGTTACAGAGTTCTTTTGTTGAATTTTGGTTTAAAGCTCGCATACTGGGTGGAGTAAAGTATGGTTTGTATTGCGTAATTGTCGCTCTTGAAGAAAATATTCCTAAAGCTCCTTCTACATTCGAATACGTCGGTTTATTTTGAGCCAAAGAGGAACTTGGTTCGTTGGTTAAAATATAAGTATACAAATCTGAAGATGCTGCCGTAAGAATAATTTCGAATCCTCTAACATTACGTTCTGTTACATCAGAATCTACAGGGATTTTCTGACCAAGATACTCATAAAACGCCTCACCATCGGCAAAAATAGTATTGGTAGAGCTAATGACATCTCCTGCATCGACCTCACCTAAATTCCATAAAACAGATTTAATTTCACTCCCCGAAGAGCTTACTTCTTTATAATCGAAGCGCAATTGCACTTTATAATATGCTCCATTTCCTGAAGTAAAGGTGATTGGAGTGCTTTTATATCCATTTAGCAGTACATTATTGTCGGCAAAATTAAATGATTGGTTGGGTTGCGGATAATTAATTTGAACCCCTTTTACCAGTTCTGTTTGTCCTGAAATCAAGTGATTTCCATTATCAACATCGATATTCAATCGGTAAATCGCTTCTTCATCTAAATCATTTGCTTTGAAAAAGTAAAGCTTTTGTTCTGGCCCGTAAAATGTCCCTTCCTGTTTATTTTGAATCACCGTATCTTGGAGGGTCCAAGTTCTTAGTGTACTTCCATTTTTGATTTCTTTTACTGTTGCTACAACATTATCAAAATTGGATAAAGCTGGATCTTTTGCAAATTCATTTGCATCTCCTTCTTTCAAAAAAGTTTTATTCAACTTTAAGAAATGATATTCTTTTCCTTGATCAAGTAAGAAATGAACAATAGGTTGCTCAATATACTCTCCATTAACACTAAACTTTGTATTACATCCCATTAAGAAGGCAACACCTAAACTGAAAAAGAATATTTTTTTAATCATATGTAAATTTTGTAGGGATAAAATTAAGAAAATTACTTTCTATTTTACCCCTGTTCAATCATTAATCCCTACTTTTTAAACTTTAACTCCTTATTTCACACGGTTCATCCCCATGGCTTTCAACATCCATTTCGGCAATGATTTTTTTGGATCTCTATTCTTTAAATTAATATACCACCCCAATTTTTTCATTACAGGAACCTTGTGGGTTTCAACAAACTCTATCCAAGCTCCATCTGGATCCTCGATGTATGAAAATCGTCCTCCTGCTTCTCCCATATCGAAGGTTGCTCCACTATCTACAGTAAATGGAAAGCCTGCTGCTTCACATTCTTTTTGTAGAACGTCCATGTTTCTCACATCAAAACAGAGGTGAATAAAGCCCCAATCTCCCCAGAATCGATCTTCAAAAATCTTTTTACAATCTGTTCTTTCAATGGCTTGAACCAATTCAATTTTAGTAGGTCCTAATAAAGGTGCAAACGGACCTTTACGCGTTTCAGGGTGAGAAAGCAAAACACGTCTTACTTTTTTATCTCCCATAGGCAACTCAGAAAAGCAATCAAATACACCTGTCTCATCATATACTACAGTTGAATATCCTAAAATATCAGCGTATAGTTTTTTTGCTTTATCGATATCACTTACTCCAATCATAACTCCTGCAGAACCTCCTGTTTTTCCTTCAAATTTTGTTTTTTGAAAAACTGTAAACTCCTGCACAACGTTAAATATATTTCCGTTTGGATCTTCAACAAAGAAGTGTGGTTCTCCGTGTGGAGTTGTTTTTAATTCGCCCAGCACTTTTGCGCCATTCGATTTCATAAATTCATAAGATGCTTTGACATCTCTAGATTTAATACGACAAATATAGAGTCCGTAATCTCCCAATTGGACATCAAACTTAGGTTTCTCCGTATTTCGGCTTGTAAATTGCCAAATCTCGAATCCTCCCCCACCTTCCATCGAAAGTGCTAAAGTAGCTGTTCGAGAATGTACAGTCCCTCCAGTGTACCTCGTCATTAAAGGGGCTTCAGCAGCTTCTTCAAAAATTCGTACATCTACTCCAAAGAATTTTCTATACCATTTCCAAATTTCTTGAACATCTGGCACACCAATACCAATTTGTTGAATACCACAGATTACTTTTTCCATATCATTAATGCATTTAAATCAATCAGACAAATTTAATATTCTTTTCGGTGTTGAATAGGATTTTCAACAGATTTAGCCTAAAGCACTGTTATCTTAGACGATAAACTGAATAAATCATGTCCTTTTTAAGTCCTCACCGTTGAACCTACAAATATTCCATTCAAAAAATCATCTGAACCTTATTCAGATAATATATTAATTTTATTTCAACTTTTATCTCAATAAAGATTTAAAGGAATTAAAAACACAACATCTTATAAAACTTATTTAAATTATGAAAAAAATCTATTTATTAGGATTAGCATTTGCGACAGCATTCGGTACAAATGCTCAGGACTGTACCGGAGGTCGATATGAAAACGACTTGTTCACAGGCTCTGATGTCACTTCTGATATTCAGTATGGCTCAAACCTCAACTATGATGGTTCACCACAGGATCTATTTCTTGATGTCTACCAACCTACTGGTGACACCGATACAGATCGTCCACTCATCATCTTTATTCATGGTGGGTCTTTCGTGGGGGGATCTAAAACAGGTACAGATGTTGTTCCTTTAGCAGAAAACTTCGCAAAAAAAGGGTACGTTACCTCTTCTATTTCTTATCGTTTAGGTATGAATAACGTATTCACTGGTCCTTCTGAAGGTGATGCCTCTGAAGCTGTGATGAGAGCCACTCAAGATGCTAAAGCGGCTATTCGTTTCTTTAAAAAATCTGTGAAAGACGACGGTAATCCTTATGGTATTGATACAACAAAAATCTTCTTGGCCGGAAGTTCTGCAGGTGGATTTGTAGCTTTACATTTGGCCTACCTTGACCAAACTTCGGAAATCCCTTCTTATATCAACATGTCTGATCCATCACTGGCAGGTGGACTTGAAGGAAATTCTGGAACACCTGGACACACCTCTGATGTTAAAGCCATTGTGAATATTGCTGGGGCGATTGGTGATACTACTTGGATGAATAATAACACTACCCCTGTATTAAGTTTACATGGCGATCAAGACGGAACTGTTCCCTTTGGCTCTGCAATGCTAACCTTAGCTATTTATGAAATCATGGAGGTTGACGGAAGTGAATCTGTTCATATAAAAGCTGAAATGGAGGGGATTAAACATTGTTTCAAAGCAGAATATGGTGCAGACCATGTTCCTCACGTAGGTTCTGCAGAATACCTTGATACAACACAACAATACATGACGCAATTTTTGTTGAGTGAAGTTTGTGGAACTCAAGCATATTGTATTTGTAACACACCAGCCGATCCAATTGCTTGTCATCCTTTAGATGGTACTGCAAATTTAAAAATTGAAGAAGCTGAAACGTTATTGGAAATGTATCCTAACCCTGCTCTAAATGAAGTGACGATTTCTTTAGAAGGCCTTTTAATTGAAAAAGTTGTCTTTACGGATTTAAGTGGAAAAATTGTTCATCAAGCAAATACTATGGATTATCACACCAATATTGATGTCAGTGACTTAACCCAAGGGGTTTACTTTGTAAAAGTTCAAACTGCTAGCGGAATGTTGACGAGAAAGTTAGTGATTGAATAAGTCCAAAATATCTTTATACTAAAGCCTCGATGTTCATAAAATGTCGGGGCTTTTCTTTATCTCCATATCAATTGTGTTGCAATAAAAAGGAACCCAACAATCAGTTTAAGCTTGGCCAAAAACGCATAGGCACACCCCTCACTTATTGAAACAACAAGCGATAACACGGTGTTTTTATCCACTTTACCGCATCAATAAGGGCATTAAGCATTTTACAAACATTATCTCTAGTTAAAAACATGAGTTATCTAAAGCAAAAAGCCCCAAGATACACTTGAGGCTTTTTGTTGTTGTTTATGTATTTTAATCAGTAACACTATGAAAAATTACTGACATCATAACAGTAGTGTTTAGTTGTGTACTATCGTTCCTGCATAAATTGGACGTTCATTTGGAAGTGGATCTAAAATTTGAACCTTCCACATATACGCTTTATTGCTTGGTGTCATTTTTCCAGTTTTCTGATCAGTTCCATCCCATGCATTCCTAGCATCACTAGATGTAAACACAACGCTATTATCGATTGGGTCTACAATGGTCAATTGGAACTTCACATTTCTTTCTGTTAAAGAATAAGGCATAAAGGTACGATTTCTAATATCTGAGCCATTTGGTTTAAAAGCATCTACCGCCATTAAATTGTATTTATCTCTGATGCGAATAGTTTTCATTGATGTATTTTCACATCCGTTTCTATCCACAACTTTTAAAGCTACGTCATAGTCTCCTTTTTCAAAGAAATGATGTTTAACCTCTACACTGCTTCTCTTCAGCTCGTCATCAAAAGTCCACTCATAAGAAGCATAATCTCCATAAGCTTCACAAATCACTACAGGCAATCCACCTTCATAAATATTTGCTTCATAAGTAAAGTTTGCAGAAGGTAAGCCTTGTACTTTAACAAAAGTTTTTTCAATCACCTCTCCATTGCCATTCACAAAAGTCAACTCATCTTGTAATGAAGGATCTATTGTCACCGACTTTCCAGGTTGGATAACAATCCATTCTTCAGCGAATTTAAATTTAACCTTTGCTTTATTATCAGTATTACTAACTGTAGCACTTTCTCCTTCACAAACCATAGCTGAAGAAATATATCCTGCTACAAACTTCTCTTCAACAACTTTAGGATCTTCTTGAGCAATCTGCGCTTCCTCCTTATTGTTTTCTGTTGGAACAAAAACTACTTCTTTTGTTGATTGATTATTGTTTCGTGCTGTTGTTTTCTCTTTTTCTCCCTCAACCGTTGAGCGTTCAATTTGGTTTGATGGTTGCTCTTCAGTATTTTTTTCTTTTACAGGAACAATTACCTCTTCATCAGAACCTTCTTCCGTATTTGGAACAAATTCATTATCCATTGGTGCTTTAACGCTATTGTTTTCAATAGGTTCTGCGTTATGCTCCGCTGTATTTACATCTGTTGGATGATCAAAAAGGAAGAATGCACCTGTAGCAACTGCCCCAACCAGAACACTTGCAAGAACCCATTTAAAGACACTAGATGTGCCTCCTGTAACAGCAGTAGGTTGAGCACCGAGCTTTGAACTCACTGCTTCCCACGCCTTAGGGTCGTATGGCGCCTCATAGTCTTGTAGACTATTTCTGAATGCGTTTTCTAAATTATCTTTCATTGGTCTTCTATATTGACAAATTTCTCACTTAATATCTTTCTTAAATTTTGCTTTGCTTTCGCTAGATTAGATTTCGAGGTTCCCTCACTGATGTCCAAAATCTGTGCTATTTCCTTGTGCGAATAATTTTCTATTACATACAAGTTAAAAACAGTTTGGTAGGCTGGCGACAATTGTTGTATTGCCTCCAAAGCATATTCAGCTTTTATCTTCGTGATGTCATCATCTAAATCATGTTCTTGAACACTATAACTGTCATTAAAGACGTATTCTTCATCAGTTGAAAATGGTTGTCTATTTCTTTTCCTGATGGCATCAATTGATGCGTTCACCATGATTCTTCTGACCCATCCTTCGAAGGACCCTTTAAAATCAAATTCATCTAGTTTATCAAAGATCTTTATAAAACTTTCCTGGACAACTTCTTGAGCTCGGTCTCGGTCTTTTGTGTAGCGTAAGCAAACTCCCATCATCTTCCCATAGAAATGTTTGAACAGCTGCTCTTGCGCAGTTCTGTCATCAGCGATACACCGCTTAATTATTTCTTTGAGTTGATCGTTCTCCACTGTAGTTTCATTTAAAAAACGTTGAATTTTATTATGGGTTGCTTTTTTTTCAACAAAAAACTTACACTATTCGTTATAAGTCAATATTTACTCCCCAGTCAAAAAGAATTTTATTAACACTATAGTTAAATTAATCCGTCTAAA
Organism: Brumimicrobium sp.; assembly: GCF_048268645.1. Classification (NCBI taxonomy): domain Bacteria; kingdom Pseudomonadati; phylum Bacteroidota; class Flavobacteriia; order Flavobacteriales; family Crocinitomicaceae; genus Brumimicrobium; species Brumimicrobium sp. The sequence goes on from NZ_JBLWVE010000003.1 coordinate 183,505, forward strand.
ATAGACCGTAACAAATGTAAAAAATTCAAATGAATTCACTTCAATTTCACCTTTATTAAAAATCTTTTCCCTTTTAACTTCCTTTATCTGCGCTGCATTCCTTATGCTCACATAGCAACACCCGTATTCACCGCTGCTTTTAAACTGTTCATTTTCGACGTTATTCTAACCCAATATAGACACTTAACACCATTGTTCATAAAGGAGCGAGTTGATAATTAATTTAGAAATCCTAGCTCTAAAATTGATTAATTTCTTAATTTCGTGAGCGGAATATTCTATTAAAAAATAAAAAATATACATAATGAAAGTTACAGTTGTTGGAGCAGGTGCCGTAGGAGCAAGTTGTGCAGAATACATCGCGATGAAAGATTTCGCAGCAGAAGTTTGTCTTTTAGACATAAAAGAAGGATTTGCTGAAGGAAAGGCAATGGATTTAATGCAAACTGCATCTCTAAACGGATTTGATACTAAAATTATTGGTTCTACAAGTGATTATTCAAAAACAGCGAACTCAGATGTTGCTGTAATCACTTCTGGTATTCCAAGAAAACCAGGAATGACAAGAGAAGAGTTAATTGGAACCAATGCTAAGATTGTAAAATCTGTGGTTGAACAATTAGTAGCTCATTCTCCAAACGTTATTATTATTGTGGTGAGCAACCCAATGGATACCATGACTTATTTAGTACACAAGGCGACAAACATTCCAAAAAATAGAATTATTGGTATGGGTGGAGCATTAGACAGCGCACGTTTCAAATACAGATTAGCTGAGGCTTTAGAATGTCCAATCTCTGACGTAGACGGAATGGTAATCGGTGCGCACAGTGATACTGGAATGGTTCCTTTAACAAGATTGGCTTCTAGAAACGGAGTTCCTGTAACTCAATTCCTAGATAAGGCTAAACTAGAATATGTAGAGCAAGAAACTCGCGTTGGAGGTGCAACATTAACTAAATTATTAGGTACTTCAGCTTGGTATGCTCCAGGTGCAGCAGTTTCAGGATTGGTGCAAGCCATTGCATGTGACCAAAAGAAAATGTTCCCATGTTCTCTTTACCTAGAAGGTGAATACGGACTAAACGACATTTGTTTCGGTGTTCCTGCATTGATTGGTAGAAACGGAGTTGAAGAAATCGTTGAAATCGAATTGTCTGATGACGAAAAAGCTAAATTCAACGAAGCAGCTGATAAAGTTCGCGATACGAATGGTGCTTTGAGTCTCTAAGACGAAACACAATATTATTTAAAATGGTTGTTGGAGAAATTCAATGACCATTTTTTTTGGCTCTCACTCCCCTGTGTATTACACACTAAATTGAGTTGATCTCGAGTCGCAGATGCATATTAACAATCTTTGACTTCTGAAGATGAAAGCAATGAATTAAGAATATTAACCAAAGCGGTCAACGCTATTTAGGGAAGTACAAAGTACACAATTCATCACTCATAACTCCTCATTCCCCCCCCTACTCAACCGGAAAGCATTTTCCAACTTTCACTCCTGTTCCCAGACCTATATCACTCAGCTGTTTCGCTTCAGGAAAATCGATAATCACCAAGCCACTTGTAGGCAAGACGATTTGTTCATCTAAAAGATAAGAGGCCAAATCGGACAAACCATTATTGTGTCCAATCAGTAAGATTGAATTGGTTTGATTCGGATTATTCCAAAGGAAGTTTAGTAAATGGGTTTGATCTGCAAGATATAACTCATCAAGGATATCTAAACTGATTACATTCACCACAGGCGCTATAATTTCCCAAGTCGATTGCGTACGTTTTGCTCCTGAACAAAATACACTAAATTCAACATCGGTGACATCATTCATTAAACGGTTTTTTATACGCTCTACCTGCTCCCTTCCATGCTCAGTGAGATCTTTATCAAAATCTTTCCCAGTAGGTGATTGGTTTTCCGCCTCACCATGGCGAAGTAAATAAAGTCTCATCGTTATTTCTTATTGTTTTATTTCTGCGAATTTCAAAATATTATTGATTAATACCAACCCTATGAGGAAAAATCACGTTATTAGATTGTTATAATGCGTTAAAGCTAATACTTTTAATACATTGGGTAAAAAAGAAAACATAAGAAGGGTCAATAATTTCATGCATGTAGATGTCAAATTACTCAAGGCTTGTAAAAAAAACAAGCGTAAAGCTCAAGAAGAACTTTATGAGGCTTGCTATTTATTTTTACTGCCTATCTGTAAAAGATACCACAAGAATGAACATGATGCACGCGCTATATATAATATAGCCTTCATGAAAATAATTGACAACCTTTCTAAGTTAGACCTTGATGAAGTTCCTTTTGCTGCTTGGGCCAAAAGAGTAATGACCAATACCTTAATTGACGAATACCGAAAAAATAAAAAATACCGAGAAAATATTAGTAAACGTGATCAAGAAAGAGAACTTGAATATCATTCTGAAGGAGTTAGAAATAATGCAGAAAATGACTTTGGAGAATCCAGTATCTTAGGTCTCTTGGATTACCTCAAACCTTCAACTAAAAGAGTATTTATGCTCTATGTTATTGAAGGATACAATCACCGAGAGATTAGTGAAATAATGGAAATGTCAGAAGGGACTTCGAAATGGCATTTATCTGTCGCTCGAAAAGAATTGAAAGTACTGATTGAAAAACAAGAACAAACAACACTGAAAAAAATAGTTATATGAGCTTAGAAGATAAAAACATAGACCAAATGTTTAGTGATGCTGCTCATTCACAAAAAGCACCACAATACGACCCCGCTTATTGGGCGGAAATGAACGCAATGCTTAACGCTAGAGATGCCAAGAAAAGAGGCTTCCTGTTTTGGGCATTTGGAGGCACCATCGTTTTCGCTGGACTCTTTTTGTCCTTATTCATTTTCAATATGGACTTATCAAAAACACAAGAAAGATATACCCAGGTTGCTTTATCAACAGAAATGCAATTTGAAAATGTTGATTATACAAAAAATGCAATTCGTCCAATTCAAAAGAATGTAAACACAGATGAAAAATCCGTTTCGTCAATCAATAAACAAGAAAGAAAAAACACCTCAACGGAATCAAATAAAATGCAATCAAATTCTGGTGTAAATACAAGAAAAAACAGCCTTACTAATAACAAAAACACAAGAGAAACCAAAAGCGATAAATCTCTTTTCATTGCGCAAGAATCTAAAGGTCAATCAAATTCATTAGAACATTCCTCGGAACTTGACTTTAAAAACGAAAACAGCGACGATGATTTGAACCGTGCGTCTATTCAGGTCAATGAGATGAATCATAACCATACAGCAGATGACGCTATACAAAATCTTCCATTCGAATTCGTTAACGTACTACATTTAGATGAGGCAGGAAATATTTTCCATTCGAATAATAATTTCAAACCAAGACCACGTTTGTCTATTTATGCTAAGTTAGGAGGAGGATTAATGGAGAATTATAAAACCAGTAGACCTTATGAGTCGGGCTTAATTGACTTGTCACTAAATTTAGAAGGAAACTTTAATGGAATTATTTTACGTACAGGAGTAGGAGCTCAACACACCAGTAATGCAGACCTCATTCTTTCTAAAAAAGCAAAGGTTTATGGATTTGGAGTAACCAGACATCAACGTGATTTATCGTATCAAAGTTTATTTGACCTATACATTCCGTTAGAGTTTGGATACCGCATAAACGCTACATCGTTTGGAGTTGGAGTACAAGCCAACTACCTAATCAATACAGGGATGGATTTGAATCATTACGAAGATCATTTCTTAGTTGAAACTGAAAAATACTATGGCAATACCGATGGATTGAACAAATTCTCTACTCAAGGATACCTTTGGATGGAGCATCAACTGACTTCTAGAATCGCCCTAGGAGCAAAAGTAGGAACCAATATTTCAGGAAGAATAAAAGACGATTCTTACTTCAATCAATCTTCAACGACCAACCCTATTTACGGACAAATAACTTTAAGATTTAATATCCTTCAATAATGAATAAGAAAATAACATATCTTTTATTGCTGTCGGGATTATTGACCTTGAATTTTGCTTGTTCAAAAAAAGATTTACCTGATATTCCATACGAAAACGATCCAGTATTCAACGTTAATGGAACAATTGGAAATGAAACCATTGATCTTCATGCTGGAGAAAACGATGCAATAATGTTCGCAAGCGCCGAAGAATATAACGGAGTAAATCAATTCACAGGTGTGTTAAGCAATGGTCAGGAGGAAGTTAAAATGCAAATATTTGGAACAAACGTTGATCTTCCACACCTATCAGATAAATTTATTGAATTGCCTGAGTATTTAATCAGTGAACAGTTTGGCACTACTCCACTCTTAACTATTGAACAAGGAGACTTGTCCAACGCTTCAACTATAAACACAATCGATTGGAGTATTGATGGCGATCCTCACGGAAGTTCCACCCTCACAATCAATGAACCTGGAAAATATAATGTATGTGCCAATGTACACTATAATAATGGTGCGGTTGTAAACGTTTGCAATACCATTATTGTTGGTTTTAAAAACTATACTGACTTTGAGCTTGAATGGGAAATGTTTCAAAGTGATAGTATTGTTGCTACTTTCAATTCTTTAAGTGCTACAATTCAAAATGTAAGATGGTATATTGATGATGTAATCATTTCAGAAGGCGCTATTCTTTACGCAAGCAATTTACCCGATACATTTCACCTAAGAGCAGAAGTACATTTTCAAAACGGAGCTGTTGCCAAAAGAACTGTTTTTGTTAACAAACAATCCGACGAATATAGTCTACATGACTTTACCACAGCAGGAATAAAAAGTCAATTAACTTGGGATTCATCGGCATTATTCACTGTTGTAAAGGGCGGCTCAACGTATCAATCCATCAATGGGCCCACAAGCAATTCTTCATTCGTTGTTACAGAAATAACCGAGTATGAAACAAATAACAGTGCAACTCAAACCAAACTCATCAAAGGAACACTCAATGTTCCTTTTAAAAATTTCACATCCGGAGAAACGGTTAATGCCAACTTAAATATTGAATTTGGTCTCGGTTATTAAGTAAACTTCTTGTTTTTTTATTTAATTTCACGTAAATAAAACACTAACAATGAAGTACATCTTAAACTTATTGGCCGCTATATTTAGCTTTTCAGCGATTGCTCAAACAACGATTACCAGCACTGACTTCATTATTGCGGGAGATACTGTTGGTGTTTCTACCACCGCAGATTTATCTATTGATTTTCAAACAACAGGTCAAAACTCGACATGGGATTATTCCAATCTTATGGAGAACAGTCAATTATTTGAAATTGCTTATGACATCTCAACAGCTGGAATGGTAGTTGAATTTCAATTTGGGACCTTTGCTCCTCCACAATATCAAGCCAGTTTCTATCAACCTTTTGATGGACTTCCATTAGATCAACTAGGTGGAATTCTTCCCGTGAGCATAGAATCTATCAACAGATTAACTAAAATTGAAAATGACAAGGTGACCTATCTAGGTTATAGTTTAGAGGTCGATGGTCAACAAGTTGGCTTCAGAAGTGACACCATCGAAACAGCTTACGTTTTTCCGCTTAACTATGGAGACAACTACTCATCTAGAGGATACACCAATATGGATTTCAATCCTGTCTTTGACGCTCAATTCATTCAATACCGTCAAAGAGAAAGCAATGTAGACGGCGAAGGTCAATTGATCACCCCTTTTGGAACTTATAACACCATCAGAATTCACCACCTTATTACAGAACTCGATTCTGTTCGGGTCAACTTAGGAGGGTTTAACCAATGGTTCCCGATCAACAGAACAATCAGTGAATATGAATGGTGGGACAACAATTTAAAGCGTCCAGTATTAAAAATCGAAACTGAAGGAGCAATGGGAAGTGAGACCCCTACCCGCGTTACATTTTTAAACCATCAATTGGCAAATCTTCCAAAAAACAGTATTGAAGTTGCTGTTTACCCTAATCCTAGCAGTGATTTCATCAACATCCAATCCAAAGAAATCATTCAAAAGGTCAATGTCTTGAGCAGCACAGGTAAAATAGTGAATTCTTTTGTGCTAAATTCAAGTTCTATTTCGATTGACCTTCAAGATTTAGCACCAGGAATGTACACTTTACAGTCCATTACTCAAAATGGACAAAGTTTTAATCCAATAGTTATTAAATAAAGCGTAATTTTGCACAAAAGGCAAATCAGTTTGTCGCTGTCTCGTTTAACGAGAGAGAGGAAAGTCTGGGCAGTATAGAGCGCCGTACTTCCTAACGGGAAGGGTTCGTCGTTTGACGAATACAGAAAGTGCCACAGAAATAAGTAGCCCCGAGGTTACACTCGAGGTCATAGTGAAAAGGCGAGGTAAGAGCTCACCGCAGCAATGGTGACATTGTTGGCTAGGTAAACCTTACGGACTGAAAGACCATGTAAACCAAGGCTTAAGGGCTGCTCGCTCGACTTGGAGGGTAGGTCGATGGATCCAGAGGGTGACTTCTGGACTAGATAAATGACAAACAGCCATCTTCGGATGGTGTACAGGACCCGGCTTATGATTTGCCTTTTTGTTTTTTTTCTTACATTTGGTACATGGAATTTTTAGATGAAAAATTGGACGATTATGTCAATGCACATACCTCTCCAGAATCAGAAGTCTTAAGCGACTTAAACCGTCAAACCCACATTAAGGTGTTACAACCCCGAATGCTTTCTGGGCACCTACAAGGTAGAACCTTAAGTTTGTTCAGTAAAATGATGCAACCCAAACGCATTTTAGAAATAGGAACCTATACAGGCTATTCTGCAATTTGTTTGGCCGAAGGATTAAAAGAAGAAGGGCAACTCATTACCATTGATCTCAATTACGAATTGGAAGAAATGGTCAAAGAATATGTCAACAAAGCCGGTTTTTCTAATCAAATTGAAATGAAAGTAGGTGACGCCATGGAAATCATTCCTACCCTCGACAAAAACTTTGACTTGGTATTTATAGATGCTGACAAATCCAACTATTCAAATTATTACGACTTATTAATTGACGACTTGCCATCAGGTGCAATCATCATTGCAGATAATGTTTTGTGGTCTGGAAAAGTAATTCAAGCAACCAAGAAAAATGATGTTGACACTGAAGCATTAAAAATATTCAACAAGAAAATTCAAGATGATCACCGGGTTGAAAATGTACTCCTACCGATTCGCGATGGATTAATGGTGATTCGTAAAAAATAAACTATGCACACAGATTTTCGTTCAGATACAGTGACAAAGCCTTCAAAAGAAATGAAAGCTTTTATGATGGATGCTCCTGTTGGAGATGACGTTTTTCAAGAAGACCCAACAGTAAATCAATTAGAGCAATTCGCTGCCGATTACTTCGGAATGGAAGCTGCGCTTTACTGTTCCTCTGGAACACAAACCAATCAAATCGCCATAAATGTACATTGTAGGCCAGGCGATGAAGTAATTTGTTCCAAGGACGCCCACATCTATTTTTACGAAGGTGGAGGAATAGCTAAAAATAGCGGTAGTTCTACTCACCTACTTTCTGGAGACCGAGGACGAATTACCGCTGCAGACGTTCTTGCAGGCATCAAAGACCCTAACAACCCACATTATCCGCTAACCACACTGGTTTCCATAGAAGACACCATGAACCGAGGAGGAGGTGCAATTTATGATTTCAATGAAATAAAAGCCATTCGCAAGATTTGTCTAGAAAATAAACTTCCACTCCATCTCGACGGAGCTAGACTATTCAACGCATTGGTAGAAAACAATGTACCGCCCAAAGCATACGCAGCACAATTTGACTCTATTTCTATTTGCTTATCTAAAGGATTAGGAGCTCCAGTAGGTTCGGTTTTACTGGGTAAAAAAGACTTTATTCACCGTGCACGACGCGCAAGAAAAGTAATGGGAGGAGGAATGAGACAAGCTGGGATTATTGCGGCTGGTGGACTTTATGCACTACAAAACAACATTGAAAGATTGAGGGAAGACCATAAAAACGCCCAAGAATTAGGTGCTGCCTTAAACAACTTAACATGGGTTGAAAAAGTACTTCCTGTAGAAACCAATATTGTTGTAGCACAACTTTCTAAAACAGTAAACCTTACTGAACTCATTTCAAAGTGCGCCGAAAAAGATCTTCATTTTATGGCTTTTGGAGAGCAAACCATTCGCATGGTGACACATCTTGATGTGAACACAGACAATATTAATTATGCCATTTCCGTTCTTAAGAAAATTAAGATTTAATAGAATGAACGGACAAATAAAAAGCTGGGTTTTAATCCTGATTTTAACCTTATTGGGAACATCATGTAATTCGGATAAGGATGTTGAAATATTAACTTCCGAAGACATTCTTCCTCAAGCGCAAGGCAATTATGAATATCAGGAAGACACTTTGATTTCTGAAAGCAAGTCATTGACCCTATTTGAACAAAATTTACAGCAATTATTTCCTGAATTAGAGTTTCCTGAAAACAATATACTCAAGGAAAGAAACATGTTATTTATGCCCGATCGTTTGGGGTATAAAAACAAGGAAGAAACCTATTTCATCAAAGACAGTATTCCTTTTCATATAATTGAATGGCAATTTGAAGACAGTGTTAAAACGGTAAATGCTTTTTACAATTGGCTGGATTGTTTCAACAACGACTGTCGATCCATAAGATTAGATGAAGAAAAAAACGGAAGCAAAGAAGCTTTTCTCATTTGGGTAAGTGATCAGAATATTACTTACTTATCGAGCAGTAAAAACCTGAAATTAAAATCATGGCAAGAAGTCCTTTTTGGAGAAGAAAATGAAAAATGGAATTATATTCTTCAACAAGCGCCACACGGACGAATAAAATGGATACACAATGGATTAAAGGTGGTTAAGGAATAACGTTGCAATCAACATTTCTGTTCATCACAACGTTATAGTATCATTTCTTACGTCTTAGAAAGACTCTAAATTCTCTTCCTCTACCTCTTCTACTTCAACTTCACAAGATGCTATAGCAGTAGTAAATTTAGCTTTTGCTTCTGAATCCTCCTTATTGTATTCTTCAGGATTTTCGAAAGTCTCCACTGCTTTTTCAACATAACAATCACAGTCGTAACCACCAATAAGGATACAGTCATTTTTAATTAACTCTTTTTTGTCGTCTGACCATCCTCCACCACATGAAGCAAGAAATAAAACAGATGTTCCGAGTAATAGCGTAAATAGTTTATTCATAATAATTTTATTTGTAAATTTGGAATAAGATTTGCTTAAAAATACACATTATTCATTAAAATCAAAACTATGAAATCAAAATTAATTGTTGCCTTATTTATCGGAGTTGTAATGTCTTTTAGCTTAAATGCACAAAACGTTACAGTATCAGGTGTGTCCTTTCCAACAAAGATGAAAATTAGCGATCAAGTTGTAGAATACAACGGAGCAGGATTGCGTCAAAAATACTTCTTCAACCTATATGTAGCAGCCTTATATGTTCCAGAGAGAACTTCTAATGCACAAACCATTATCGATCAAAATGCAGAATCAGCGATTCGCATCAAATTGGTTTCAGATAAAGTTACGCGTGATAAGTTTGTAGAAACAGTAAAAGATGGATTTGCAACATCATCAGAAGGGAAAGCTTCAGAAAAAGAAATTGCAGATTTCATGAAAATTTTCAGCGTTGAATTTAAATCAGGAGATGAAGTAATTTTAATTTACAAACCAGAAAGTGGTGTTGAAGTTTATATGAATGGAAAACACCTTGGAGGCGCTAAAGGACTAGAATTCAAAAAAGCACTTTGGGGAATTTGGTTAGGTAAAACTCCAGCTGATGCCTCTGTAAAAAAAGCCATGCTTGGAAAAGTATAGTTGAACATATTAACATTTTAAAAAGCTTCTGTTTATAATATTCAGAAGCTTTTTTTATTCATTATTCTCCCTTCATTTCGTTTCTTTGCAACTATGAAAATTGGTTTACTGTCTGACACACATAGCGTACTTGACAAGCGTATTTTTGAACACTTCAAGGAAGTCGATGAAATTTGGCATGCTGGAGACGTTGGAGATCCTAAAATCATCGATCAACTTGAGGCCTTTAAACCCTTGGTGGGTGTTTATGGCAACATCGATGACACAACGGTAAGGCAAAGATTCCCAGAGTTTCAGCGATTTGAACGAGAAGGAGTTTCAGTATTGATGACCCACATTGCTGGTAAACCTGGCCGCTACTCCAAACCACTTTCAGAAGAACTGAAACAAAATGGGGCTCCTCAATTATTTGTTTGTGGACATTCGCATATTTTATTGGTCAAATTTGACCCCCGATATAAAATGCTGTGGTTGAATCCAGGAGCTTGTGGCAATCATGGATTTCATAGTATGAGAACCCTACTTCGTTTCGAATTAATCAAGGGAGAAATAAAAAACATGGAGATCATCGAATTGGGTCCACGTGGAAAGGAGAAATAATTCTTTTTTCATCCTCTAACTTACAATTTTTCATAAATTCGAGCGTTGATTGAATTCAGATGACACGACTAGTAACAATTCTTTGTCTTTTACCATTAACATTAATGGCGCAAACGGGTGGAAAAAATGCCTTTCCATTTCTTGACTTACCTGATAACGCAAGAGCTGCTGCCTTGGGTAGAATTTTCATCACTGCTTATGATGATGATATCAATATAGGAATTCAAAATCCAGCAGCCTTAAATTCAAACATGGACAACTCTATGGGATTCAATCAAGCTTTACTGGCTGGTGGCATCAATCATGGAATGGTTACCTATGGTAAGGACATTGGAAATATTGGAACTGGAGCAATTCACTTAAGGTATGTTGCTTATGGTAAGATGGACCGCATGGACGAAAATGGAGAGCAGATTGGAACTTTTTCAGCGGGGGACTTTGCATTAGGCGGAAGTATTGGGCGTACATTAAATAAGAACATCTCCATCGGAGCAACATTTAATTTAATTTGGTCTCAACTAGAATCCTACAATTCTATGGGAGTTTCTATAGATTTAGCGGGGATGTACAGAAGTGAAAGCGAAAGAACAACAGTTTCTGCAATTGTTAGAAATGCTGGGGTACAACTTTCAACCTACACAGAAAAGACCAGGGCTCCACTTCCTATTCAAGCTATGCTAGGTGTTTCTCACAAATTAGAACATGCCCCTTTCCGTTTTTCAATTGTTGCACATCATTTGAATACTTGGGACCTGTCTTATAACGATCCAAACGCAAAACCTACAACAGACCCACTTACCGGAGAACTCGTTCCAGTAGAAAAAGCAGGGTTTGGTGAAAAGTTAGGCCGCCATTTTATTTTCCAAGTTGAAACATTAATCGGTAAAGCTGTCCGTGTTAGGGCGGCATTCGACTATAATCAAAGAAGGGAAATGTTGGTACAAAACAGACCTGGAATGGGTGGATTTTCTTTTGGGGCAGGACTCAACTTTAAAAGATTCACTGTAGATTATGGATTGTATATTTATTCTAGCGCAGGATTCAACAACCTAATTTCATTAAGAACAGATTTCGATAAGTGGAGAAAATAAATCGACCACAATAACAGAACTACTCAAAAAAAATGAACAAGAATATCTGTGTATTAATTGATGATGACGAAGATGATCAGTTGATTTTCGAAACTGTTATTCATATGAGCTTTCCAGACTATGAATTAAGATTGTTCTCTAGATTTGAAGAAGCAAAACCTTACCTAACTGAAAATGCCCATCGCATCGGCCCCATTTTTATCGATTTGAACATGCCTAAGGCGAATGGAATTGATTGTTTAAACTTTCTTAGATCGGTACCAGACTATCAGGATGCTCCCATTATTATTTATTCTACCTCTAAAAATCCAGACGATGCTCAAAAGAGTTTAAAAAATGGAGCAACTGCTTTTATTTCAAAGCCATCAAGAATTAAAGATTTAATCACAGAATTAAGTCCTTGGTTGAATAATTAAAGGTTGAAATAAATCAATTCCAAGAAATAAAAAGAAGCCTATTTTTCTGGACAATGATAAAATTGAAAGGCTGAATAAAGAAATATGGGATTAGTCTCAAAAGTTGGACCTGATCTGATTATTCCTCTTGGGCAACCCCCATTGGCGTTTTATACTTCATTGTTCGATCATCAAAAATAAAGTAAACAAATAGCTTATCTGTTCCAATAATTCCTTTTGGCGTATAATTGTTTACATCTTCAATTTCGCTTGGTTCATAATCTTCAAACTCTCCATGGTACAAGGCTATGTCTTTGGCTATTCTCACTGAACTTTCTCGGTGTTGAATATCATACACCCTTGGATTTTCGACACCTACACTATCAAAAACAGGACAACTAAAGGTTTTATAAATATTGTTCCTTCTAACGGTAAAATAATCTCTTTGCATGCTGTTTCTGATGCGGTAGTCAACATAGAAATCTTGATGTGCTTTTGAGGTTAACTCCAAGAAAGTAGCTTCAAGAGGGTATTTTACATTTGAACCGATAGCTACGGTAGAAAGTAATTTTTTAACTCCTCCTAGTTTTACAAAAATATGGTTATGCGGTGCGGTATACCCCGTATTTTCAAAAAACCTTTCTGTGTCATTATTTTTAGCACGTTGAAACGCATGTTCCGCTCTGTTCACCAAAATCAAGGCATCTTGTAAAGTATCGGCATTGATGTATTTATATTCAATTTGAATATCATACTTCTCAGCAGCGGTAATCCCCAAGCTATTTTCCACTTGCCGAATCATCAACTCTTCTTCAGTCAATTCATTTGACTTGGTTTGAACTTCAACTTCATCCTTTACTTCAGAGGTACATCCGAAGATCAATAAGGCTGAAAAAAGGAAGGATACCTGAGATAACTTTCTAGATTTTATCCAAAACATATTTGATGAGTTCAATAATTTTAGTCTCATAATTACTTGTAAATTCTTTCTTACGTCTGTTGGCTAATCCTAAACAGATAGCTGTTGCATGGTGACCTAAGGCAGTCGACAATGAAAATAAAGCAGAGCATTCCATTTCCAAATTGGCAAAACGTACTTCCTCGTGTTTGAAATCACTGAAAGAATCCAACATTCCATCCTCTACTAAAGGCAAGCGCAAACGTCGGCCTTGTGGACCATAGAATCCAGAACTCGTTACGGTAATTCCTGTTTCGATATGATCGGCATACAATCTATCATTTAGCAATTGAGAAGCTTTAGTCAAATAAGGCTTCACATATTTTGGAAGCTTAACCTTCTCCTCTATTTCGGCCTCTAGTTTTTTGGTTTCTGCATCAACATTTCTTTCATAAAAATGCCCCACATTGTCAATTCCCAAGGCATGACTTGAAAGAATAAAGCTATCGATAGGAATTTCATCACGTAAAATTCCACATGTTCCTAAACGAATAATTTCAAGGGCTGTTTTTTCCTCTTTTTCATTTCTGGTCTTCAGGTCGATGTTCACCAAGGCATCCAGTTCGTTAATGACGATATCAATATTGTCAGTTCCAATTCCTGTCGAAATAACAGAAATATTTTTGCCTTTATACAATCCAGTATGACAAGCAAACTCACGGTGTTGACTTTTGTGGGTCACTTCATCGAAGAAGTTAGATACAAGCTCTACCCTATCCTGGTCACCAACCACAACAATTTTATGTGCAAGGTCATCAGGACAAATGTCCAAATGGTAAACCCCACCTTTTGGAGTTATAACGAGTTCCGAAGGCAAAAAATCAGCCATAAAAAATATTTTTTGGTTATGCGTTTATTTTGAAAGCGACCCAAACACCTTTGTTAAAAGGTCAGTCACACGAGCTGCAGGATCTTTACGAATTTCATTTTCTTCCTTTGCAACCATGTTAAACAATCCATCGATTGCTCTTTCAGTAACGTATCGGTTTAAATCTGTATCCACTTTTTCTTGTCCGATAAAAGGAGCTGCTTGGTTAAATCGCGTAGCTACTGGACTCCAGTACTCCGTCAATTTCACCTTCTCTATTGAGTTTTGCACTTTAGGTGAAAATGCTGCAATCAACTCATCTGTTGTGTTTTTTCTTAAAAACTCTGTTGCTGCACCTTCTCCACCTCGTAAAATAGCGAATCCATCTTCTACAGACATATTTTTAATGGCATTAATAAAAATTGGAGCTGCTTCTTTGGAAGCGTCTTCTGCTGCTCTATTTAAAGTCACTACAATTTTATCTACCTGTCCTTCCAATCCCCATTCAATGGCTTTTTCTTTCATTGCATTAGCACTTTCTGGGAAGGGAAGTTTAATTTCATTGTTTTCTAAAAACCCATTGGTCACCGAAGTTAAATCTACCGCATTCGTAATACCAATTGTTAAAGCTTCTTTTAATCCAGCAATAACTTCTTGATTGGTCAGTTTTGGTTGAGTGTTTCCTTCAGAAGAATCTGTTAAAATTGTTCCAGCCGCCCCTTCAAGAACATCACACCCTGAAATAGACAATGCCATAAGGCCAATAAATACAGTTTTAATAACTTTTTTCATTTTCAATTGGTTTTTGCCAAACTTACGAATAATTTTACTTTTTTATTTCGAATTATAAGCTAAGTTTATGAAAGCAGGGATTATTACTATCGGAGATGAACTCTTAATTGGTCAAACAGTGAACACCAATCTTGCCTGGCTAGGAAGTGAACTTGGAAATGCCGGAATTTCGGTGTATAAATCTACCACAATCTGTGATCAAGAAGAAGCTATTGTTAGTGCCTTAGACGATTATCTTGAAGAAGCTGATTTAGTCATTGTTACAGGAGGTTTAGGCCCTACAAATGATGACATCACAAAGGAAACCCTGACTTCATACTTCAATACCGAGTTGGTCTTCAACGAACCTGTCTTAGAACGCGTACGTCAACTTTTTGAAAATCAAGGTAAAGTCATGCTGGATTCAAACATTCAACAGGCGATGCTACCAAAAGATGCATTAATTCTAGACAATCGATATGGGACAGCTTCAGGAATGTGGTTTGAAAGGGACGGAAAAATTATTATTTCATTGCCTGGAGTACCTTATGAAATGAAAACACTCATCTCTGAAGAAGTATTGCCCAGGTTAAAATCTTCTTTTGGTGTACAAGGAAAATATTATCAAACCCTAATGCTTCAAGGAATTGGGGAGTCTTATTTGGCTGAAAAAATTGAAACTTGGGAAAAGCGCATTTATGATGATGGTTTACATTTGGCCTACTTGCCTTCTCCTGGTGTAATCAAACTTAGACTAACTTCAGAAAAAGGACCTAAGGATGCCAAGAAAATCAATGCTTATTTTGATGAATTAAAAAAGCGATTTCCACACCTGGTGTATGGAATGAATGACGAATCTATCTTTGAGGTTGTTGGTGCCTTATTGAAAAGTAAAAACGCCACATTGGGAACTGTTGAAAGCTGCACAGGAGGGGGAATAGCAAATGCTTTTGTTCAGTATTCTGGTTCTTCTGATTTCTTTCAAGGTGGATTAATTACTTATTCTAATGCCTTAAAAGCAAAGCTAGCCCATGTACCCACAGAACTTTTAGCAGAACACGGTGCTGTTTCTGAGGAAGTCGCTAAAGCTATGGCCATCGGAGGAAAAAAACAACTTGGAGTTGATTATGTTATTGCCGTTACTGGAATTGCTGGCCCTAATGGTGGAAGCCTTGAAAAACCTGTAGGAACAGTTTGGATTGCAATTGCAACGCCTAAGAAAGTTGTTGCCCAACACTTTTTATTTGGAAATCATCGAGGTAGAAATATTGAGAAAACAGAACTCTATGCTGTTAACCTTTTGAGAAAAGTAATTTTGGAAATTGATGCTTAAAAAGAAAGAAATAAGAGCGGTGGATTCGTTAGGAGGCATTAATTGCAAAAATTAGTCTATTGACTCAGTGTTATGCACATCTCAAAATAATAGCGATCTGTATCACAATCAATAAAATCAAATTCGATTGTTGATTGAGATTTTAGCGCCAAGGTAACAAATCCTAAACCTGCTCCTCCTTTTTCTGTTGTCACTCCGTTGGTCAAGACAGAAATGTAATAATCTTTAACCTCTTGATGCGACATATTGTTGATCATATTGAGATGATTTGTTAAAACAACTTTGCTTTTTGTGTCTACAACATTCCCAATTGAAACGGTATATTCATCATTGCTTTCCATAATCATCACATGACCTAGCTGTTTATTTTCATGATTTCTGGCTCCGTGTAGGCGAATATTCTGCAGTCCTTCGATCATAACAGAAAACATTCGCTTGGTCAATATTTTCGGGGCATTATTACTCCGCATAATGTACTCCAGACCTTCAGAAAGACTATTGACAAGATCTTGAGAGAACTCTCCAAAATGGGACATTAAAAGATAAGCACCTTCTCGTTCTGAGAATTTACTGTGCAATTCTTGAAAAATGCCATTTACGTCGGTATGTAATTCCTTTTGTGTGGCCATAATCTTGGTTCTTTAACGACTAAGCTATTCAATTCAAAACGGACTGTAAAACTTAATCCCTGTTAATTATCAACCAGTGCCTTTGAAGCAATGAGTGGTCCTATTTGTTAGACGAACAACAGATATTAGTAGTTGTGTTTTTATCGGACTAAATTAATATTACCTGATTCTTCAAAATTTGACCCATCTGATCTTACTCCATTTAATTTAAAAATATAAGTCCCTGTATTGACCAATTCGCCTCTAAAGGTTCCATCCCAACATTCATTCACATCATTGGTTTCAAACATTTTCTCTCCCCAACGGTTGAAGACTTGAAGTTGCATTGAGAAAATACAATTTCCAATCACACAGAATTGATCATTCAAGCCATCTCCATTTGGAGAGAAAACTGTTGGTAACTGAATTTTACCGCATGGCTCATCAATTTCAATAAAGATAGAGTCTTGACTTGTACAACCATCAGGTGAAGTAATCGTAACAACATACATTGTCGATTCACTTGGCGTTGCATTTGGATCTGCACATGTGGTACAATCCAATCCTTCGTTTGGACTCCAAACCAATGTTCCATTTAATGGTGTGTATACGGTATTAATATTGACTACATCTCCAACATTGATGTACTGATCTGGAACAGTGATATCAATGGTTGGGACAACCGCTCCATTGATGGTGTAAGGACCTGCCGTAACTGTACAACCATTGAAGTCTGTTACGGTTAACACGTAAGTTCCTGCACCTACATTCAATAAATCTGTTGATGGTGTCACTGTCCCGTTCCAAGTGTATGTAAATGGTGCTGTTCCTCCAGTTAGAGTGATTCCTGTTATGCCTCCGTCACCGCCTGCGCACGAAGCGTCAGTTAGTGAAGCGTTACTTGCATCAATCACAGGGTTTGGACTTGTTGAAACTGTATATGAACTCGTTGTGACTGTACAACCTGCCCCATCGGTTATGGTTAAGGTATGTGCTCCTGGCGCTAAGTTCGTTGCATCTAATGTTGTTGCGCCTGAAGGTGACCAAGCGTAAGTCAATCCTGTTCCTGTAGTGGTGATTCCAGTTATACTTCCATTGTTATTACCACAAGTCGCAGCTGTAATATTAATGCCTGAATCATCATAAGTTGGACCC